>JBEKNG010000604.1:0-4168 GCA_049523075.1 Paraburkholderia sp. | reverse complement strand
TCCTGGTCGAACAGCGCCGTGGCGCCATGCACGAAGAATTCGCGTTCGTGCGAGGAGAGACTCGACATCACGGCAAATTCGGCGAGCACGATGCGGCCGGGCGTGTCAGGTTCGATGCTCACGCGCACGTGGCTGGCGTCGAATGTGGCGTGAAAGAAGCCGTGCTCGAAGGCCTGCTCGGTGACAACCTCGACCAGATGCGTCGCCAGTGCCGCGAGCTTGACGCGATGCTCGAGCAGGCCGGGGAGATCGGTGGCAGGCAGCGTCTCGATGTGCTGCACCGCCAGCGTATGCGTGCCGCACAACTCCCAGATCACCTCCGGCACCGCAAGGCGCTTGTCGCCTTCGAAGTGATGACCTGTCTGACTCAGATTGGCGGCCTCGGCGCGCAGATCGAAGCGCCGCAGCACGTCCTCGGTGAAAGACTGGGCGAGCGCGCGGACCTGCAGGCGGCGCGCGCTGGCGGAGAGTTTTTCCAGCCAGCGTGCCACCCAGCGCAGCAATGCCAGTTCGTCGCCGATCTGCTGGACTTGTGCCGCGCGGACGAACTTGATCGCAATGTCGCGGTGGCCGTTCACCGGCACGGCGAGGCGGGCGAGGTGGGTCTGTTCGGCGAAGCCACTGCGCGCCGGAATCGGGTCGATCTGCGCGAACAGCCCCGTCAGCGGACGCCCGAGGGCGCTCGCCAAGCCGGTCTCAACCTGGTCTGGTGGCAGCGGCTCTTCCATGCGGCCGATCGCATCGAAGGTGTCGTGCACGGTGCCGGTGACGAGTTCCGGACGTTCTGCCAGGGTTTGGACGAAGTTGCTGGCGAGCGGCCCCAGTGCGGGCAGCATGCTATGCAGGCTGTCGCGGCCGCCTTCGGTGGCATGTACGCGTTTTACCAGCGTGATCATCCAGTGCAGCTTGTGCTCGCGTGGAGCGGCGAGCCAGATCAGACGCGCGCCGAAGCGCAGCGCATGGTAAAGCAGCAGTAATCGGCGAAACAGTGGCGGCATGGGCAGGTCGTGTGACGCGGCGCGCATCGGGCATCGCGCAGCCTGAGCCGTCAGGTTAGCAGGGATGTGCTGCACCAGGAGCATCCTCGCGCGGCGCGTACTACCGTACTACAATACGGCGCACTCCTGAACCTAAGTGCGCCGCTTGCCGGCCGTCTACCGATGCTTGCTGAACAACGTCATCAATACATTCTCGCGCAAGTCACCAGGAACGGTGCGCTTTCGGTGGCTGAGCTGGTGCGCGAACTGAACGTGTCGCGCGAAACCATCCGGCGCGATCTGAATACCCTGGCCGGCCGCGGCCTGATCGTGACGACCCACGGCGGGGCGTTGTCGGGCGACCGCCGTGAGCCCGATCTGGACGTGCGCGAAGCGGCCAATGCCAGCGCCAAGCGGGCTATCGGCGAACGCGCGGCCGAACTGGTGCCGGACGGCGCGTCGCTTATCATCGACTCGGGCAGCACCACGCAAGCCGTTGCACGCGCACTGACCGGGCGGCATCGGCTCACCGTGTATACCAACGACTGGCGCATCGCGCTATTGCTTGGCCGCCGTAACGACAATCGCGTCACGTTGCTGGGCGGTGAGCTCTCGGAGAGCGAGGACGCCACCTTCGGCCTCGACACGGTTCATCAATTGACGCAGTACCACGCGGATTTCTCCTTCGTCGGTGCGGGCGGTATTTCACCGGAAGCCTGGCTCACCGATTACACGCGCCTGGCCGCCGAGGTGCGCAGCCGGATGATCTCGGCCGCGAACCTGGTGGTGGTCGTGGCGGACAATTCGAAGTTTGGACGCGTCACGCCGGTTCGCATCAACGGCTTCGAGAGCGCGCGTTATCTGGTGACCGAACTGGCGCCGGACCGCGCGCTCGCCAAGGCCATCGCCGCGCGCGGGCCGGAACTCCTGATCGCCTGATCATCCGGGTGCCCGGACGCCCGCCAGTCCCGTTCGACGCAGGCCGGCAGGTGGCCGATCGCGGCGACCGCGTTGGGCATCCCGTTGGCCTCGATTGCGCCGATACAGCCGACGCGGAAGGTTTCCACCCGGCTCAGCAAAGGCACACAAACATAACTATTTTCGCCGTGTACGATCTCGACCAGGTCGGCGCACACGGGTCCGGGTCATCCGGTTGAAGACGGCATCCCTCCCACGACCCCCAGTCGCGCAACATGGCCTGGCGGGTGGCGGGTGAGGTTGTCAGCGGCGGCGGGGGGAGCAGGATCGGGTCGTTTCCGGTGATCGCACAGCCCCCGTCGTCATATGAATAAACTTTTTGATCAACCATTTGGTTTGCATATTATTGGCGAATTGTGTCATTTGTTGGAATTCGCCAGAATGGTCATGGCGCTGTCACGGAAATCTGCAATTCTTGCCGTGCCCGTTCAGGCATGGCAGGCAGCGCCAAAGTGGTCGGTCGGTTGGCTGTAAGTCTGGCTGGAAAGGAAGAGGCAAGGTTGTCAGCAATCTGCAATTGCATGAACTGGCAACCGGCTGTGGGCAAACGTAATCGGCGCGGCGCTACCGCCGTCAAATCACAACAGGTATCGGGTTTCCCCGACCGTCTGGTTTTTGCCTTTCGGAGAGAACGACATGAAGAAGACGAACCACCTTCGCGCGACTGCCAGCATCGTCCGCAAAACTTTGCCGGCACTCGTGGTGGCTGCTGCATTCGGAGGCGCGGCACTGCCGGCCCAGGCCGCCGACGCGGTGGTGCTGTACTCGGCCGACGGCCTCGAGAACCTCTACAAGGACGTGCTGCCGGGCTTTGAAAAGCAGGAAGGCGTCAAGGTCAACCTCGTGATCGGCGGTAGTGGTGAAGTGGTGAACCGCGCGACCATCGAAAAGGACGCGCCGAAGGCCGACGTGATCGTTACGCTGCCGCCGTTCATCCAGCAAGCAGATCAGGCTGGCCTGCTGCAGGCTTATCAGAGCGCCAACTACAAGAATGTGCCGGCGATCGCCAAGGCGCCCAACGGTACGTGGGCAACCTTCGTGAACAACTACTTTACGTTCGCGATCAACCCGGACGTCGTGAAGACGCAGCCGAAGACGTTTGCTGACCTGCTGCAGCCGCAATACAGCGGCAAGATCGCTTATTCGAACCCGGCGACCGCCGGCGACGGCATGGCCGTGATCATCCTCACGAGCTCGCTGATGGGTGAAGACAAGGCGTTCGACTATCTGAAGAAGCTCGAACAAAGCGCCAAGTTCCACACCAAGGGCACCGGCTACCTCGACGTGCTGATCTCGCGCAACGAAATCTCGGTCGCCAACGGTGACCTGCAGATGGATCTGGACGACGCAGCCAATGGCGGCCTGTCGCTCAAGCCGATCTTTCTGGCCGCAGCGCCGGGCGGCCAGCCGACGACCTTCCAGTTGCCGTACGCGATCGGTCTGATCAAGGGCGGCCCGAACCAGGCTGAGGGCAAGAAGCTGATCGACTACCTGATGTCGAAGGAAGTGCAAGCCAAGGTGCCGGACATCTTCGGTATCCCGGGCCGCACCGACGTGCCGCTCGCCGGCAAGAACGGCGAAGCGGTGAAGCAGGCGATTGCCGGCGTGAAACTGATTCCGGTCGACTGGAACCAGGTGATGGCGAAGAAAGCTGACTGGGCTACACGTTGGAAGAACGACGTGATCGGTACCTCGGGCAAGCAGGTCGAAGTCGTCAAGCCGGCGCAGTAAGTCTCGCAGCAAGCCTCGCCGCCCGCTTGCCGGTTAGCTCGACAGCGCTAACTCGCTAGCCGGGCGTGCGACGCCTTTACCCGCAATACGTTAGTTGGAGGATGGATCCGGTGAATACCGCAACTTTTGCCCCTGGCGCGCTCGGCGCCTCACCGGAGGCGCTCGCTGCGGCGCACCCGGGCACGCCGGGCGGCGTGCAGATCGAGCATCTGACCGTGCGCTTCGGTACGCGCACGGTGCTCGACGACCTGTCGCTGAACATCGAGCGCGGCGAATTACTGACCGTGCTCGGCCGCAGCGGTTGTGGCAAGACGACGCTGCTGCGTTTCATCGCCGGATTTATCGAGGCGGATGGGCTGGCCGGCACCTTGACGGTGGCCGGTCACGACCTCACACACGTGCCGCCGCACAAGCGCAATCTCGGCCTGCTGTTCCAGAGCTATGCGCTGTTTCCGCATCTCTCGGTGTTCGAGAATGTGGCG
>JBEKNG010000603.1:0-4172 GCA_049523075.1 Paraburkholderia sp. | reverse complement strand
CACAGAGACGGGC
The DNA here is from genome assembly GCA_049523075.1 of Paraburkholderia sp. Taxonomy (GTDB): domain Bacteria; phylum Pseudomonadota; class Gammaproteobacteria; order Burkholderiales; family Burkholderiaceae; genus Paraburkholderia. Next base: position 4,159 of record JBEKNG010000603.1, on the reverse strand, counting down.
AGCAACGGCAAGACGACGGTCAAGGAAATGATCGCGTCGATCTTCGCCGCGGCCGTCGGTGCGGACGCCCGGCTCGCCACCGCGGGCAACTTCAACAACGACATCGGTCTGCCGCTGACGCTGTTTCGCCTGAGCGCCGCGCATCAATTGGCGGTTGTCGAACTCGGAATGAATCACCCGGGCGAAACGGCGTTGCTCGGGAAAATCGCCGAATCGACAGTTGCTGTTGTGAACAACGCGCAGCGCGAGCACCAGGAATTCATGGCGACGGTCGAAGCGGTCGCGCTCGAACATGCGAGCGTGATTCACTCACTGTCCCCGGCAGGCGTCGCGGTGTTCCCCGCGGATGACGCGTACGCAAGCATCTGGCGCGTCGCGGCCACAGGCAATCGCATCATTGATTTCGCTTTGAATAACGACGGTCGCTCGACCGAAGCCGCAGTGAAAGGTGTATTCACAGGCAACCTGCTGAGCATCGACACACCGGAGGGCCACCTCGACGTGACGCTGCAAGTGCTCGGTGACCACAACGCGCACAACGCACTGGCGGCCACCGCCGCCGCGCTGGCCGCCGGAGTTTCGCTCAAGGCCATCAAGCGCGGACTGGAATCGTTCGGCGCGGTGAATGGGCGTCTGCAGGTCAAGCGCGCGGCGCTCGGCACGCTCGCCGGCGCCACCGTGATCGACGACACCTACAACGCGAATCCCGATTCGATGCGCGCTGCGATCGACGTGCTCGCCTCCCGTCCCTCGCCGCGCGTGCTGGTGATGGGCGATATGGGCGAAGTCGGCGATAACGGCCCGGCGTTTCACCGTGAAATCGGTGCTTACGCCAAAGAGCGCGGCATCGATGCGCTGTACGCGCTCGGCGATGCGTCGCGCGATGCCTGTACCGCGTATGGCGCGGATGCGCATCACGTCGACGACGTCGCCACGCTCGTCGCTCAACTGCTGCAGGCGGGTTACGGCGCTGCGGCAACGCTTCTCGTGAAAGGCTCGCGTTTCATGAAAATGGAACGCGTGGTGGACGCCGTAACGAGTCCACAACCCATCGCACCGGGCGCAGCGCCCGGCGCACATTGAAATAGAAGGACCGAAGCATGCTACTGGCGCTGGCGCAATGGCTGCAGAATGACGCAAGCTTCTTGCGCGTGTTCAGTTATCTGACTTTCCGTGCGGTGGCGGCGACCATCACCGCGCTGTTGATCGGGCTCGTCTGCGGCCCGGCGGTGATCCGCAAGCTGACCGCAATGAAGGTGGGCCAGGCCGTCCGTAAAGACGGTCCGCAAAGCCACCTCATCAAATCCGGCACGCCCACCATGGGCGGTGTGCTGATTCTGCTCGGCATCGCGGTATCGACGCTGCTGTGGGCCGACCTGACCAACCGCTTTATCTGGATCGTGATTCTGGTGACGTTCGGCTTCGGCGTGATTGGATGGGTCGACGATTACCGCAAGGTGGTCTACAAGGATCCGCGCGGCATGTCCTCGCGCGAGAAGTATTTCTGGCAATCGGTGATCGGTCTGTTCGCCGCCGTGTATCTCGCCTTCAGCGTGTCCGAAGCGAGCAACGTGCGCGTGTACGACCTGTTTATGGCGTGGGTGCGCAGCGGCCTTTCCATGGGCCTGCCCCCGCACGCCGACCTGATGCTGCCGTTCTTCAAGTCGATCAGCTATCCGCTCGGCGTGTGGGGCTTCATCGTGCTGACGTATCTGGTGATCGTCGGCGCCAGCAACGCGGTGAACCTCACCGACGGTCTGGATGGCCTCGTGATCATGCCGGTTGTGCTGGTCGGAGCGTCACTCGGCGTGTTCGCGTATGTGATGGGCAGCTCGGTCTACTCGAAATACCTGTTGTTCCCGCATATCGCCGGCGCGGGCGAGTTGCTGATTTTCTGTTCCGCAATGGGTGGAGCAGGGCTCGCGTTCCTCTGGTACAACACGCACCCCGCGCAGATGTTCATGGGCGACGTCGGCGCGCTGGCGCTGGGCGGCGCGCTCGGCACAGTCGCGGTGATCGTCCGTCAGGAAATCGTGCTGTTCATCATGGGTGGCATCTTCGTCGCGGAGACACTCTCCGTCATGCTGCAAGTGACGTGGTTCAAGTTCACCAAGCGCCGCTTCGGCGAAGGCCGGCGCCTCTTCAAAATGGCGCCGCTGCATCATCATTTCGAATTGTCCGGCTGGAAAGAAACGCAGGTTGTGGTGCGTTTCTGGATCATCACGTTGATGTTGTGTCTGTTCGGTTTGTCCACGCTCAAGTTGCGTTAAGCCGTTGTCGAAGTAAAAAGGGAAAGCGATGTTTGGCGAGAAGTTTCGGGATCGGCAAAAGCCGATGGTGCTCGTGCTGGGACTCGGTGAATCGGGTCTCGCGATGGCGCGCTGGTGCGCGCGGCACGGGTGTCGGCTGCGCGTGGCGGATACGCGCGAGGTGCCGCCGAACCTGTCCGGGCTCGAAGCGCACGGCATCGAAGCTGATTTTGTCGGCGGCCCGTTTTCTCCTGTGTTGCTCGAGGGCGTTGAACTGGTGGCGATCAGTCCCGGTCTTTCGCCGCTCGCCGCTGATCTTCTGCCGCTGATCACCGAAGCACGCGAAAAAGACATCCCCGTGTGGGGCGAGCTGGAATTTTTCGCCCAGGCGCTGAAGACCCTCGGCGAGAGCGGCTATGCGCCAAAGGTGATCGCGATCACTGGCACCAACGGCAAGACCACCACGACGAGCCTGACCGGCCTGCTGTGCGAACGTGCCGGCAAGAAGGTCGCAGTGGCCGGCAACATCAGCCCGGCCGCGCTCGACAAGCTGACCGAAGCCATCGACAACACCGCGCTGCCCGACGTGTGGGTGCTCGAACTGTCGAGCTTCCAGCTGGAAACGGCCCACACGTTCGCGCCAGATGCGGCGGTTATCCTCAACATCACCCAGGACCACCTCGACTGGCACGGCGGCCTCGACGCCTACGCGGCCGCCAAAGGCCGGATTTTTGCGCCACAGACCGTGCGCGTGCTCAATCGCGACGACGCGCGCGTGATGGCGCTGGCCGCAGACCCAGCGAAGGGCGTGCCGGCAGGCGACAGCCCGGCACCGGCGATCACCTTTGGCGTCACCGAGCCGACTCGTCCTGGCGACTACGGTTTGCTGCGCGATAACGGCATCATCTGGCTGGTCGAAGCGCACGACCGCGACGCCTCGGACGAACCTGCACCGACCCGCCGTCGCAAGGGCGAAGCCGCCACGCCGGCGAACCTTGGCCTCAAGCGTCTGATGCCGGCCGACGCCTTGCGCATCCGCGGCCTGCACAACGCAGCCAACGCACTCGCCGCCTATGCGCTCGCACGTGCGATCGACTTGCCGGGCGCACCGTTGCTGCACGGTCTGCGCGAATACCGCGGCGAGCCGCATCGCGTTGAGCTGATTGCGTCGATCGAAGGCATCGACTACGTGGACGACAGCAAGGGCACCAACGTCGGCGCGACGGTCGCGGCGCTCGACGGACTGGCGCAACGCGCGGTGCTGATCGCTGGCGGCGACGGTAAAGGCCAGGAATTTGAACCGCTGGCCGCGCCGGTCATGCGCTGGTGCCGCGCGGTGATGCTGATCGGCCGCGACGCGCCGCTGATTCGGGCCGCGCTTGCCGACACGGGTATTGCGCTCACCGATCACGCCACGCTCGAGGACGCTACGCGCGCCGCGGCGGCGCTCGCCCAACCGGGTGACGCAGTGCTGCTGTCGCCGGCCTGCGCGAGCTTCGACATGTTCAAGGGTTACGCACATCGTGCCGCGGTGTTCCGCAGCACAGTTGAAGATATCGCTGCCGAACGGGGGACGATGATATGAGCTGGTCGGAACGCTTCGGTTCGCGCCTCGCCAAGCAGCGCGGCTCAGTCGGCGATGTAACCGCAGGCCGCACCACGAGCGGACTCGCGAGCGCTGTCAACGGTGTGCGTCCGCTGCGCTCGCGCATGCTCGACTACGACCACTCGCTGCTGTGGGTGGTGATCGCGCTGCTCGGCCTCGGCGTCGTGATGGTGTACTCCGCGTCGATCGCGATGCCGGACTCGCCGAAGTATTCGTCGTATCGCGACTGGGCTTTCCTCGTGCGCCAGATCATCTTCGTGGTGCTCGGCTCGGTGATCGGCGTGATCGCGTTCCGCGTTCCGGT
>JBEKNG010000602.1:0-4182 GCA_049523075.1 Paraburkholderia sp. | reverse complement strand
TCGACACGCCAACCGACAGCGCCGTCATCATCCAGCCGAGCCGCATGGTGGGCGCTGCGGCTGGCCCCGCAGCATGCGTAAAGTAGTTTAGCGGCGCGCCGGTGCCGTCCGCGTGGGACGATGTTGAGAAGGTGATCGACGCGGCCGCCGAGAACCAGCTCACCCACGCTGGCCGGGCCCGACTGAGGTAGCCGACCAGTCCAGTCCGCAAAACCTGGATCACCTTACGAATCGTCTCCATTCCTCGTGCCTTCTGGTACGGCGACATTCGCATTCCCCCGCCCTGGTCCGCCGCCCGAGAGGATGCAATATGCGTTCCTGCGTCGGAAAGCGCAGGCGGGACACATCCCGCGTGACGACTGTCCGGATCGGCGGCAGTATTTGATGAGCAGTGTCGCGGCCGCGGGAATGTGCACGAGACCCAAGCCCGCAGCGAATGTCAGCTACCGCGGTGCGCCCAGCTCCGACGACCATGCGCTCACGGCGCCGAAGGCGCAGCCCCTAAGGATCAGGACTGCTCGTAATGTACAAGTTGCAATCCACTGTAAAAATTCGCTTCCTGCCGTCGCGCATCGGTCATCGCGATTCCTGGCGATGTACTTCGTGCGGTTTTCGGAGCCCCATGGTGTTTAAAACACATCCACCCAAGCTAGAACGCGTGACGATCCTTCGAAAGCCGACCTCCAAGCGCTGCCGCCAATCGCCGCTGGCAACGTACTGATCGCCGGCATTGGCGTGGCGTTAGGCGCAGGCGGAGCGGCTGGCGGTTGAGTGACTGGCTTTGCTTGCTGCGCGACACAGGCAGCGGTCAGCAGCACGAAGCCGGCTGCCGCCAAGGATTTGGCGGCCAACGTGACAAGACGTGCCGTGGCCCGGGTTGCACAGGGCGATGCTGCGACTCGAATCATGATCCACTCCCGGTAGGCCCCGTGCCGGCTGCATCCCGATCCGAGCAAGCAGCGTTCCGCGGACAGCGCTAGCGCACGCTCAAGCCCCTCGCCTTCAGCAGGTCACGCAACGCCGGGCGATAACCCGTCGCCGCGTCAGCGCTCACCCGCCCGGTCTTGCCCGGGATGACTCACCACGCCGCACCACCGTTCGCTGCATCGTGTGCCAAAATCGCACCCATGAACCGGATCGCTACCCTCCCCATGTACAACGTCACCCCTGCACTCTCCGCCGAGTGGCGTGCGTTGCTAGCTGACGTCCTGCAGGCAGTCGACCCACATGCCCGCATCGTCGACCCAGGCGACGATCTGCACGCCTTATGGCGCCGGCCCGACCTGCTGGTTTCGCAGACCTGCGGCTATCCGCTGGTGAGCGGTTTGCACGAGCACGTTCAGTTGATCGCGACACCGCGGTTCGACGCGCCGGGCTGCACCGGCGTGGACTATTCGAGCGTACTGATCACACGTTCCGACGTGCCGTTCGACACACTCGACGGCTGCCGTGGCGCACGGGCCGCGTACAACCAGGACGATTCGAATAGCGGCATGAATGTGTTCCGGCACGCAGTCGCGCCGCTTGCGAAGGGTGGAAGATTTTTTTGCGAGGTGATACGCACCGGTTCACATCTGGACTCGCTGCGCGCGGTGGTGGAAAACCGTGCAGACATCGCCGCGATCGACTGCGTTACCTTCGCGTTCGTGCGCGATGAAATGCCCGAACTCGCGCAGCGGGTGAGGGAAATTGGCTATACCACTGCGTCACCGGGTTTGCCGCTGATTGCTGCAAACACTGTCCCGTACGGCGTGATCGAGTCATTGCGTTCGGCGCTGAACGTGGCCACCGCGGCACAACCCGAACGTGCAGCGCGACTGCGCCTGAAGGGATTCACGAGCGTGCCGCTGAGCGACTATGACCGCATCACACAACTGGAAAACGAGGCGCAGGCTCTTGGCTATACGCACCTCGCCTGAACGCAACTGCAACTGCAACGACAGCAACTGTGACACGTCACGCCGCACCGGATACACCAACATCGAGCACCAGCAACTGCGCACCGTCCGCTACCTGATCGCCGACGGCATATAGCACTTCCGATACGGTGCCGGCCGCCGGCGCACCGATGGTGTGCTCCATCTTCATGGCTTCCATCACGATCAGCGGCGTGCCTTTCTCGACCACCGTACCCGTCTCCACGAGCACGGCAATCACCTTGCCGGGCATCGGCGCAGTAAGACGCCCTTCCCCGTGTTCGGCATCGGCAGCATGCGCAAGCAGGTTCTGCCATTCAAAGGCCTGCGCCTCGCCAAGGCAGAACACATGAAATACGTCGCCGTCCACGAACACCTGCCCCGTGACATGCGAGTCGCCAATCGTCGCACCGAACTCATGCGCGCCCGTGCCGCTCCACCACGTAAAGCCATCGCGCTGACCGGCGTATTCCAGCGTCTGCACGCCGCTATCACGGCTATCGCGGGCGAATGTCGCTGCAAAGGCGGTTTCGCTCTCGATGTCGCGCCAGGCAAGCGTCTGCGTGTAGCCGCCGTTCAGGCGCCAGTGCGACAAGGCATCCCACGGCGATGCGCCATGCGCGGTACCGCCTTCACGCGTGAGCAACGCAGCGCAGGCCAGCGCCAGCGCTTCACGGAAGGGCTTTTTCGCCGGCGCGAACAACGCATCGTGATGCCGTTCGATCAGACCGGTATCGAGATCGCCGCTCGAGAAAGGCTCGCTTGCGACGATGCGCTGGAGGAACTCGACATTGGTGTGCAGACCCACGACCTCGCAAGCCCGCAATGCGCGACTCATTCGCGCTAGCGCTTCGGCACGCGTTGCGCCATGCACGATCAGCTTGGCGATCATCGGATCGTAGAACGGCGTGATCGTATCGCCTTCGCGCACGCCGCTGTCGATCCGCACTGCCGCACGTGAGCCGGGCGAACCCGCCGGCCTGATCGTGAACTCCACACCTTCCGGCATGCGCAGATGCTTGAGCGTCCCCGTCGACGGCAGGAAACCGCGCGCCGGATGCTCCGCATAGATGCGCGCTTCGATGGCATGCCCGTCGAGTTTCAGTTGTGTCTGCGTGAGCGGCAATGGCTCGCCGGAGGCCACGCGCAATTGCCATTCGACCAGATCGAGGCCCGTTACCATCTCGGTCACCGGATGCTCGACCTGCAGGCGAGTGTTCATTTCCATGAAGTAGAAATGGCTCGCGCCGGTCATGATGAACTCGACCGTGCCCGCGCCCACGTAATTCACCGCGCGTGCCGCGGCAACCGCCGCCTCGCCCATCTCGCGCCGCAGTTCGGCGGAGAGCCCTGGCGCCGGCGCTTCTTCCAGCACTTTCTGATGGCGGCGCTGCACCGAGCAATCGCGATCGAACAGATACACGGCCCCGCCATGCTGATCCGTAAACACCTGCACCTCGACGTGGCGTGGCCGGGTCAGATATTTTTCGATCAGCACCCGGTCGTTGCCGAAGCTGCTGGCCGCCTCGCGTTTGCACGAAGCAAGCGCCGCCGCGAAATCTTCGCTGCGCTCGACCACCCGCATGCCCTTGCCGCCGCCGCCCGCGCTCGCCTTGAGCAGCACCGGGTAGCCCATCGACTCCGCTTCCTGTTGCAGCAGTTGCCCGTCCTGATCGTCGCCGTGATAGCCGGGCACCAGCGGCACAGCCGCTGCATGCATCAACGCCTTGGCGGCGGCTTTCGAACCCATCGCGGCGATCGCTTCGACTGGCGGTCCGATAAAGACAATGCCCGCCGCCTCACAAGCTTGCGCAAAATCTTCGTTCTCCGACAGGAAACCGTAGCCCGGATGCACCGCCTGCGCACCCGTTGCGAGCGCCGCGGCGATGATGCGTTCGTAGCGAAGATAACTCTCAGCCGCGGTCGAACCGCCGATATGCACCGCTTCGTCACACGCCGCGACATGCTTCGCGTTGGCGTCCGCGTCGGAATATACCGCCACGCTCGCGATGCCGAGACGCTTGCAGGTCGCGGCCACCCGGCAGGCAATCTCGCCGCGGTTGGCGATCAGAATCTTGTTGAACATGAGGTGTCTCGCTCAGGTGTCCGGTCAGGACTGTTGTTCTGCGGTTTGTCGTGTCGTGCCGCGATGTCAGTTGCGCCACGTCGGCGCACGCTTTTCAAGGAACGACGCCACCCCTTCGCGGCCTTCCGCACTGGCGCGCACGCGGGCGATACGCGAGGCCGTGTCTTCGATCAGCAGATT
>JBEKNG010000601.1:0-4185 GCA_049523075.1 Paraburkholderia sp. | reverse complement strand
CGTCAGATTCAGCGTTGGCGCGTACCAGTTGCGTTTCATCATCTCGATGGTCCACCAGGCTTCGATCGCACCACACGCGCCGAGCGTATGGCCGATGTAACTCTTCAGCGAACTGATCGGCATGCGCGAGCCGAAGATCCGCGCCGTGGCGCGGCTTTCCGCCACGTCGCCGAGATCCGTAGAGGTGCCGTGCGCATTGACATACGCAATCGCCTCCGGCTGCAGTCCGGCGTCTTGCAGCGCCAGTTGCATGGCGATCGCCATGGTTTCCGCAGTGGGCTGGGTGATGTGCGCGCCATCCGAATTGCAGCCGAAGCCCACGATTTCCGCGTGAATGCGTGCGCCGCGTGCCACCGCGTGCTCATACTCTTCGAGCACGAGCGTCGCCGCGCCTTCGCCGACCACGAGCCCGTCGCGCTCGGCGTCGAAAGGCCGCGGCGTCAGGTGCGGCTCGTCGTTGCGCGTGCTGGTCGCATAGAGCGTGTCGAACACGGCGACTGCCGGTCCCGACAGTTCTTCCGCGCCGCCGGCCAGCATCAAGGTTTGCTTGCCCTGGACGATCGCTTCATAGGCGTAACCGAGCGCCTGGCTACCGGACGCGCAGGCTGATGACGTCGGCACGATCCGGCCTTTCAGATCCCAGAACAGGCTGACATTGACGGCGGTCGTGTGCGGCATCATCTGCACATAGCTGTTCGAGGTGACGTCGCTCATCGAGCCGGTATCGAGCATTTTGCCGAATGCCCGAATCGGTTCGACGGAGCCGGACGACGATCCGTACGCGACCCCCATGCGTCCATCGCTGATCGACGGATCGTCGAGCAGGCCGGCATCGGTCAGCGCCAGTTCGCTGGCTCGCACCGCGTACTTCGAGACCGGCCCCATCGAGCGGGTCTTCTTGCGCGGATAGTGCGCAGGGGTGACGAATTCCGGCAACGGACACGCAAGCCGCGTGTGTAGCGACTGGAAGTAGTCCCACTCGGGCACGCGCTGGACCGCATTGCGGCCGCGCTTCAAGGTCGCTTCGATCTCGTCCCACTGGCTGCCGAACGCCGACACGCCACCCATTCCGGTAATGACGACGCGCTTCATCACACCATCCCGCCGTTGACGCCGATCACTTGCCGCGTGATATAGGACGCGGCATCCGACATCAGGAAGCCGACCACCGCCGCCACTTCGACGGGCTGGCCCACGCGGTTCATCGGCACGGCCTTCAGGGCGTGCTCCACGGGCACGTCGTCGAGCATACCGGTATCGATCAGGCCCGGCGCGACGCTGTTGACAGTGATGTTGCGCGTTGCGAGTTCGACGGCAAGCGCCTTGGTCGCGCCGATCAGACCGGCTTTCGCCGCGCTGTAGTTGACCTGGCCGCGATTGCCGGTGACGCCGGACACCGAAGAGACGGTCACGATCCGGCCGCCCTGGCGCGCGCGGACCATTGGCATCGTCAGCGGATGCACGACGTTGTAGAACGCGTCGAGACCGGTCTCGATGACAATGTCCCAGTCTTCGTCGGTGAGCGCGGGAAAGGCCGCGTCGCGGGTCACCCCTGCGCAGCAGACGATGCCGTAGTAGGCGCCGTGCGCCGCGACTTCCGCCTCGAGTGCCGTGCGGCACGCGGCGCGGTCGCGCACGTCGAACTGCAATACGCTTGCCGTTCCGCCTTGCGCCGCGATGCCCGCCGTCACGGCCTCGGCTTCACTGCGTCCGGTACGGCAGTGGACGGTCACCGCAAAGCCGTCAGCGGCCAGTTGATAGGCGATCGCGCGGCCAATTCCACGGCTTGCGCCGGTAACGAGAACACGCCTGCTCATGACCTGAAACCCTCTTCGATAAATGACTGAAAGTCGCGCGGCTGAAATACCTTGATGACCGCCTCGGCACCCACTACGCCATCGTGTTGAATGACGCATTCATAGGCACCATGGCCCTCTTCGCCGCGCAACAACTCTTTGACGTCGATACGCAGCAGCGCATCGCGCGCAAATACCGGTTTGCGTACCTCGTACCGGCGCGAGCCGAGCAGGACGCCGGGGCGCATCGTGTCGCCTGCTCGCCTCGTCAGGAGACCCACGTGCGCCGCGATCGCCTGCGCCATGAGCTCGATGCCGATCCACGCGGGCATCGCGCCCGCCGCGTCGGCGTACCACGCGTCGCCCTGGACGCGTGCCTGGGCTGTCAGCGATTCATCTGCACACGCGAGCACCGCATCCAGCAGCAGCATGGTGCCGCGATGCGGCAGCAGTTCCTCGATAGGCGGAAACGATTCGTGCCAGATGCCGGGAGATGATGGGTTGGACTGGATCATGGCTTCGTTCACCGGCCGAGGATCACGCTGACGTTGCTGCCGCCAAACGCAAACGAATTGCTCATCACGTACTGCGCGCCGTTATGGCGCGGCAAATGCCGCTCGGTTTCGACAAGGTCGAGCGTCGGCAGCTCGGCGTCGGCCTCGCCATCCCAAAGGTGGCGTGGCAAGGCGACGTCATCGCGTGCGAGCGTGAGCCATGCGAGGCCGAGTTCGTTCGCGCCCGCCGCGCCGAGCTGATGCCCGGTCAACGGTTTGGTCCCGCTTGCCGCGACGCCGTCCGGGAAAATCCGCGCCATCAGATGGGCTTCCATCTGGTCGTTCTTGCGCGTCGCGGTCGCATGCAGGTTCACATAACCGATCGACGAGGGCGCGAGGCCCGCATCGTCAAGCGCGGCACGCAAGGCGCGTTCGCCTCCGATTCCGTGGGGATCAGGTGCCGAGATGTGATGGGCGTCGCTCGATTCGCCGGCGCCCGCGAGCACGACCGGTCCTTCGTCGCGGCTCATCAGGAATACGGCTGCTCCCTCACCGATGTTGATACCGCAGCGATTGCGGCTCAGCGGATTCATGCGGGTGACGCTGGTGGATTCGATCGAAGCGAATCCCTGCAAGGTCAATTCGCAAAGCGAATCGACCCCGCCTGCCACCACCGCGTCGCAGAGGCCCAGATCCAGCAACCTGCGGGCCGAGATGATGGCTTTGGCCCCTGACGTGCATGCGGTTGACACAGTGAACGCCGGCCCCTCGAGGCCGAGTGCTGCGGCGGCGAACGGCGCGGCCGTGCCGATTTCCATCTGGCGGTAATCGAAGCTGGCAGGCAAATCGCCGGTCGCGGCATGCTGGGCGAGCGCGGCTTCGGCTGCGCTGATGCCCGATGTGCTGGTGCCAAGCACCACACCGATGCGGCGGGCACCGTACCGTTCGCGCGCCGCTTCGATAGCGGGTCTGATTTGCGCGAGAGCGGCCAGCAGCAAACGGTTGTTGCGGCAGTCGTAGTGCGCGAGCGAAGCGGCCGGCGCGCAGTCGAGCGACGCCATGACCCGGCCGACGAACGCCTCGCCACGGCGGGTCTGAAGCGTTCCCATCCCGAGGGCTTGTCCCTTGGACAGCGCCGACACGATCGACGCCACATCGTTGCCGAGTGCGTTGATCATGCCTGGCGCATGCAGATAAACACGTGACGTGCTCAAGCAGTTTCTCCTCGATTCGATGGAATGCCAATGGGCGCGAGCAGCACGGACACCATGATGCCGAGCGACAGTGTGGCGCCAAAGCTGCGCAACGCCGGCATCGAGCTCATGGCGAGCATGCCAAACGACAGCAGGGTCGTCGCGGAGGACAGCAAGACGCCGGTCCACACTGCGCCGGGGTCCGCGTCCGCGCGCAAGGTGCCTTCGCGCAGGAACACGGCATAGTTTGCACCCACGCCGAGTACGAGCATCAGCGCGAGCCAGTTGAACAGCGTGAACGGGACATGGGCGTAGCCGAACGCCGCGAGCGTGACACCCACGGCGAGCAAAACGGGCAGCGTGACGGCGAGGCCGCCGCGTGGCCGGTAACGCAGCATCAACAGGATCAGCACCAGCAGCAGCGCGCCCGCGAGCCAGACGCCGCTATCGACGCGATATTCGCCAAATAGCTTCGACACGCTCGCGGCCTTGTCGACGAAGCTCACGCCCGGCACCGCACGCGCCGCTTCGAGCAGCGCGGGCTCGTTGGCCGGCGTCACGCTTTGCGGAATCACGACCGCAGCGAAAGCACGCGGCGTCGTTTGCGTTTCGCCGAGCCAAAGATGACGAAACGGCTGCGACCAGGGCGCGGCAAGCCAGCGGTCCGGGGTGAGTACCGAGGCGGCTGATTTCGCGTAGTCC
>JBEKNG010000600.1:0-4187 GCA_049523075.1 Paraburkholderia sp. | reverse complement strand
ACTCGGCCGAGGTCACTTTCACGCACTGGGCAATCAGCGAGCCCAACGCGCCGCCGGTCACAATGATCGGGCCTTCTGCGCCAAATGGACCGCCGCTGCCGATCACGATGCCGGACGACAGCGGTTTAAGAACCGCGACTTTGGGCGACATGCGGCTCTTGCCGAACAGGATGGCTTCGATCGCTTCCGGGATACCGTGCCCGCGGATTTTTTCCGAACCGTAGCGCGCCATGGGGCCCACGATCAAGCCGCCCGCGACGGGTATCAGGATCACCCAGGCACCGAGCGTATTGTGTGCCGGCGACCGGTCCGCGAAAGAAAATGCACCGAAGAGAAACAGATTGGTGAACAGGTGAATCAAACCGAGCAGCACGAACGCCGCAAGCGTGCTGAGCGCGCCGATTCCGGCCGCGAGCACAGCAATACCGGGAAGCCGCGCGTTGGACGAGAAGTCACGCTTGTGGGTATCGTGGGTCATGGTTACTCAACATCAATCTGGGGAACGTTGAAGGCGCCTCTGAGCGATTTCAGTTCGGCACGGTGCATTTCAGCGAGGCGGGAAAGCACCTGCTCACCCGCTGTCAGCAGGTGAACCTCAACCTGACGGCGATCCGTCTCACTGATCTTGCGCCGGACCAGATCAAGCGCCTCGCAGCGGGATACGAGCGCGACTACGCCGTGGTGCTGCGCCTGAAGCCGTTCAGCGAGTTCGCCGATGGTCGCCCAGTCGCGTTCCGGATAACCCTTGATGTGCAGCAGCAACAGATACTGCAACGGCGTGATGCCCTCGCTCTGGGCGGCCTGTTCGGAAAAACGCTCGAAGCGCCGCATCTGATAGCGAAACTCGGATAGCTGCTCGAAGTTAGGTTTGGTCAGGCCACGAGCGAGGGTTTTCATCGGGACTCCGTCGAATGAGGTACCGGCAAATTGTATCACTTTGTGATACTTCTGCCTGTCTTCGACCTCGGCAACGGATTCGCTGAGGTGCGCTCGCGCGAATCGACCGACCCTGATTCACTTCTCGCTTTTATCCCGCGTGCCCATGACCCCGCTTCTCACTATCCAGATGCGCCATCTGCGCGGACGCATAACGATCGCCTGCCGCAGCACCATTCGGCACCGCCTCGGCAATCGCAGCAAGATCATCCTTGCTGAGCTGCACATCCGCAGCGCCCAGCGCCTCCGCGAGGCGCTCACGCCGGCGTGCGCCGACGAGCGGCACGATATCGCTGCCTTGCGCAGCGACCCACGCAATCGCGATCTGCGCGACCGTCACGCCTTTGGCCTCCGCCACCTTGCGAAGCGCATCGACAAGCGCGAGATTGTGGTCGACGTTTTCGCCCTGAAACCGCGGGCTCATCGCACGGAAATCGCCCTTCCCCGCTGACTCTTTGGTCCAGTGCCCGCTGATCAGACCGCGCGACAGCACCCCATACGCCGTCACGCCAATTCCAAGCTCACGGCAAGTCGGCAATATCTCATCTTCGATGCCACGCGAAATCAGTGAGTATTCAATCTGCAGGTCGCTTACCGGATGCACCGCTGCCGCACGACGGATCGTTCCCGCACCCACTTCGGACAGGCCCACGTGCCGCACGTAGCCGGCCTTGATCATGTCGGCGATCGCGCCCACTGTGTCCTCGATCGGTACGTTAGGATCCAGTCGCGCGGGGCGGTAGATATCGATGTGATCGACGCCCAGGCGCTGCAACGAATAGGCGAGAAAGTTTTTGACTGCCGCTGGACGCGCATCGTAAAGCGACCAGCCGCCCGCGGGATCGCGCATCGCGCCGAATTTCACGCTAATGATGGCCGAGTCGCGCCGCGACTGCGGCGCGCTTTTCAGCGCTTCGCCGATCAGGATTTCATTGTGACCCGAGCCGTAGAAATCACCGGTATCCAGCAGCGTAACGCCCGCTTCGAGCGCCGCGTGGATCGTCGCGATGCTTTCGGCGCGGTCGGCCGGACCGTACATGCCCGACATGCCCATACAGCCCAGACCCAGCGCCGAGCTTTGCGGGCCGGTCTTACCCAGTTGAAGTTGCTTCATCGTAGTCCTCGGTAGGTGCGCCATCCAGGAGGCGCTTGACCCGAAGTATCGGCCGATTTTCGGCGTGCGATAATCCCTCTCAATTCGAATGGCCTGTGCGGAAATGCGAACAATGCAGGAACCCGACCTGTCCGACCTGAAAGCCTTCGTCGCCGTCACGCAGGCACGCGGATTCCGGCACGCTGCCTCGACCGGCGGCGTTTCGGCGTCGTCGCTCAGCGAAGCGATTCGCCGGCTCGAGGCGCAACTGGGCGTCAGGTTGCTCAATCGCACGACACGCAGCGTCACGCCCACGGAGGCCGGGCAGCGGCTTTTCGAGCGCCTCGCGCCCGCGTTTGGCGAAATCGCCACCGCGCTCGACGCCGTCAACCTGTTCCGCGAGAGTCCCACTGGCACACTGCGGCTGAACGTGCCGTCGATCGCAGCACGCGAGATCCTGCCCGACCTGCTCTCGCGCTTCCTCGCCGCTCATCCGGGCATCACCGTGGATGTCGGCAGCAACGATACCTTCATCGATATCCTCGCGGCGGGCTTCGACGCCGGCATCCGCTACGACGAGCGCCTCGAGCGGGACATGATCGCCGTGCCGATCGGCCCGCGCGTGCAACGCTTCGTCGCTGCGGCCGCGCCGTCATACCTCGCGACGCGCGGCACGCCGCAGCATCCGCGCGAACTGGTGAATCACGCGTGCATTGGACACCGCTTCGACAGCGGCGTGCTGGCGACGTGGGAATTCAAACGCGGCGATGAAATCGTGCGGATCGAGGCGAACGGGCCGCTGATCGCCTCGGTGATCGAACTGGAAAGGGGCGCGGCCATTGCAGGACTTGGCGTCATCTATACGTTCGACGAGTTTCTGCGCCCGGCAATCGAAAGCGGCAAACTTGTGCCGGTGCTCGACAGGTGGTGGCAATCGTTCAGTGGACCGTTTTTGTACTATCCCAGCCGGACGCATATGCCCGGCCCGCTGCGCGCGTTTGTGGACTTCATCCTGCAGAAGAACGGTTCGGAGTCCAAATATACTGGCAAGTCTGGTGAAATGCCATAGAGGCCCGTGGTGCAATCCACGACCCGCAATAACGCAAGCGACTTCCACAGTTCGCAGCCAACGCGCAATCCTCCATGTGCAACCCGGGCCCGCAACAGAAAGGGTTTTGTCAGCAACATTCGATGCGCACGCTGACCCGTGACCGCCTGATCGAACTCCTGTACGGCCCGGAAGGCGAGCGCACCGATCGCAACATGCCACGCAACAACAACCTGTTTACAGCTAAAGGTATCGCCGAAGCCGCCGTTACCCTGACTAGAGGACGTTGGCCAACCTTACGATTGCTTCCTGGCAAAGCGCAACATGTTGTGAACGCAACGAAAAACCCGCGCAACGCCAGCGCATCAATGAAGCCGGTCGCCCGCCGCATTGCGCTGCGGCGCGCCGCGATAATGGTTCTCGAAGGTTTCGTGCATATGCTTGAGCAGCGCGAGGTAAGGGCTGCCCCGTTCCGTACCGACAAGTTGCGCGGCGACAGTATTGGTCTCATCCCAGAGCCGCTCGAATTTTTCGCGTGCTACGTTAACGGATAGCCTCGAGGCCATCAGGTCAGTGAAGTCGTTGTCGATTGCCTCCGGCGTACGCGCCGGCTTTGCCGTGGTATCTGGCATGTTGAGATCCCCGAACACGTTTCAGGATGTCTCCGACTGTTGCCCAACCACCGCACGCGTAGGAAACGTTCCAACTTGCGACAAGATCGGAAGGGCGGGAAAGCGCTTCGGTTGAACGACGGTCGAAGCGTATCTGAGCACCCAGATATTGTACTGTCACGTCAGTGCAAGACTGGATCGTCAGAATCCCGATCACAATGAAAATATAGGCAACGGGGCAAGAGCGTGACCAGTAAATATAAAGTGCTGTTTCTCTGTCGTGAGAACTCAGCGCGCAGCATCATTGCAGAGGCGCTCTTGCGGGAGCTGGCGGGACACCGCTTCGAGGTGTTCAGCGCGGGATCCGAGCCGGCCGCACGGGTTCATGCACTCGCCATCGCGCAACTGCGCCCCGGCATCTCCGACCTCGGCTTGCTGACTCCGAAAAGCTGGCTGGAATTCACGGGCGAATGGGCGCCGCGTATGGACCTGATCATCG
>JBEKNG010000599.1:0-4193 GCA_049523075.1 Paraburkholderia sp. | reverse complement strand
TCTGCGCATACGCAGGGGCGCCCGGCAGCAGCATGACGGCGAGGCCACACAGGGCCGTCGCGGCGAGGGTCGCGGCGCTTCGCGCGCGGCCGCTGGAAGGTTTCATAGGCTCAGGTCTGGATGTTATACTCCGACCCATTCTAACAAAAGGTCTGCGCGTTCCGTTGAACCACAGACTGTCTTTTCGCCACTCGTGGTCGTCTCCGCCTTGATCGCAGCCTGACCGCCGCACCAGGTGCACCGGTTTGCTGCTGTTGTATGTGCTGAACCCGTTTCGTCTGGAGCGGGCCCGGCGCGCACGAAACACATTGCGGATTTCTTTCGGCCCACGCATCGTCTCTATGGAATCACTGCGCATCTACAACACGCTCGCGCGTGACAAGCAAACTTTCGTGCCGCTGCAAGAGGGCGTCGTACGGATGTACGTCTGCGGCATGACGGTGTATGACTACTGTCATATCGGTCACGCCCGCGTGATGGTCGTGTTCGATATCGTCCAGCGCTGGCTACGCACGCTCGGTTACAACGTGACCTACGTGCGCAATATTACCGATATTGACGACAAGATCATCCGCCGCGCGGTCGAAAACGGCGAGACAATCAAGTCGCTGACCGATCGCTTCATCGCGGCGCTGCATGAAGACGCGGACGCGCTCGGCATCGAGCGGCCCGATCTCGAACCGCGCGCCACAGACTATATTCCGCAGATGCTCGGCATGATCGGGAAACTCGAGGCCAACGGCTACGCGTATCAGGCCGGCGACGGCGACGTGAATTACGCGGTCCGTAAATTTTCTGGCTACGGCAAGCTGTCGGGCAAATCGCTCGAAGACCTGCGGGCCGGCGAACGCGTGGCGGCCAACGACGCGAAGCAGGATCCGCTGGATTTTGTCTTGTGGAAACAGGCCAAGCCTGATGAGCCTGTGGACACGGGTTGGGACTCGAAATACGGGCGCGGCCGTCCGGGTTGGCACATCGAATGCTCGGCCATGGGCTGCACCCTGCTCGGCGATCACTTCGACATTCATGGTGGCGGTCAGGACCTGCAGTTTCCGCACCACGAAAACGAAATCGCGCAAAGCGAAGGCGCGACAGGTCAAACGTTTGTCAATTACTGGATGCACAACGGCTACGTTCAGATCGACAATGAGAAGATGTCGAAGTCGCTTGGCAACTTCTTTACGATCCGCGAAGTGCTCGCGCAGTACGACGCTGAGGTCGTGCGCTTTTTCATTGCGCGCGCGCACTACCGTTCGCCGCTGAACTATAGCGACATGCATATCGACGACGCACGCAACGCCCTGACGCGTTTGTACACGTCGCTGAAGGATGTGACGCCAGACGATGCCGGACTCGACTGGAACGAAGCGCACGCGCAGCGTTTTCGCGCAGCAATGAATGACGACTTCAACACCCCGGTTGCAGTGTCGGTGCTGTTTGAGTTGGCAAGTGAGGTAAACCGCACGCGCGATACCGCGCTGGCCCGACAACTGCGTGCGCTTGCGCGCATTATCGGACTGCTCGGCCGTGAGCCTCGTGCGTTCCTGCAGCAGGCCGCGGGCAGCGCGAGTGAAGGCGCGCTCGATGCTGCCGCGATCGAAGCGAAGATCGCTGCGCGCGTGGCCGCCAAGCAGGCGAAGGACTATGCGGCAGCAGACCGGATTCGGGCCGAATTGCTCGAAGACGGAGTTGCACTTGAAGACAAACCCGGCGGATTGACCGAGTGGCGGCGCGTGTGAACGCACCTCGTACTTCCCTTTGATCGACTCGCCAGGCAGGAGGCAGGATGGCATCGGCCACGAAGACGCTGGCTAAACGGGCTTCGTCTCAAACAGGCGCGGCAGCCGCAGTGAAATCGACGCGCCCGCGCAGCGGTAGCGCGGCGAAGGCATCGCCGGCAACCGCGAAGGTCGCCGGCAAGACGGGCAGTACCGAAAAAAAGGCGCCCGTGCAGCGCGCGCTTAACGGCGCTTCTGCGCACGCGCCGAAGCTCGTGAGGAATGCGAAAGCGCCGCGCGCGTCGCGTCAGAAAAAGCATGGTGGCAATGGCGTCGTGCCGGCCGAACTCGTCGATGATGCGCAGGAACTCGCGCGCGACGAATTGCATGAAGGCGAAGTCGTACGCAAAACGCGTGTGCTGGACGATGCGGATGTCACCGTGCCGGTGCAGGTGGGCGGCCTCACGCCGGAAGTGACGCGTCCCGCGTACTGGGACAAGGCCTGCGCTGACCTCGTCAAGCGCGATCGCATCCTCAAGAAACTGATTCCGAAATTCGGCCCGGTGCATCTGATGAGCCGCGGCGATCCGTTCGTCACACTCGCGCGTTCTGTGGTGGGGCAACAGATCTCGGTGGCCTCGGCGCAGGCTGCGTGGCAGCGCGTCGAAAGCGCGTGTCCGAAGCTCGTGCCGCAGCAGTTCATCAAGCTGGGGCAAGACAAGCTGATGGCGTGTGGCCTGTCGAAGCGCAAGGCGGAATACATCCTCGATCTGGCCGAGCACTTTGTCTCCGGCGCGTTGCACGTGGGCAAGTGGACCTCGATGGAAGACGAGGCGGTGATCGCCGAACTCACGCAGATTCGCGGCATCGGCCGCTGGACCGCGGAGATGTTTCTGATCTTCAATCTGTCGCGCCCGGACGTGCTGCCGCTCGACGATCTCGGCCTGATCCGCGCGATCAGCCTCAATTATTTCAGCGGCGAACCGGTCACGCGCAGCGAGGCGCGTGAAGTGGCTGCGAACTGGGAACCGTGGCGTACTGTCGCAACCTGGTACATGTGGCGTAGTCTGGATCCGTTGCCGGTCGATTATTGACTGCCCCCAATCCTGACGCTTCGCGCCAGACCCCCACGGGGGTGGCAATTCCCCAGGGACTTCCTGCGGGGCGGAAAACTTGGGGTGGCCCGGCGTTTTCTTGCAAGACGTGATGTGATGCTGCCTCGACGCTATCAATTTTACCGAGTCGATAGTTTCGAGGTAGTTTTGACAGCGGCAGTCGCGGTTAGAATACGCGCTGCCTGGTAAGTCCAAGGATTAAAACCAATGAAGACCACTTTTCTGGATTTCGAGCAGCCGATCGCGGAACTCGAAGCGAAGATCGAAGAATTGCGCTTCGTGCAGGACGATTCGGCCGTCGACATTTCGGAAGAAATCGAGCGGCTGTCCAAGAAGAGTCAGCAACTCACCAAAGATTTGTACGCAAATCTGTCCCCATGGCAGGTTTCGCAGATTGCCCGTCATCCGCAGCGCCCGTACACGTTCGACTATGTGAGCGAACTGTTCACCGATTTCCACGAACTGCACGGCGACCGCGCGTTCGCGGACGATCTGGCGATCGTCGGCGGCTTCGCGCGTTTCAACGGCCAGCCGTGTATGGTGATCGGCCACCAGAAGGGGCGCGACACCAAGGAGCGTTCGCTGCGTAACTTCGGCATGCCGCGTCCGGAAGGCTATCGCAAGGCCGAACGTCTGATGCGGCTCGCCGAAAAATTCGGTCTGCCGCTCTTCACGTTTATCGACACGCCCGGCGCCTATCCAGGCATCGGTGCGGAAGAGCGCGGCCAGTCGGAAGCCATTGGCCGCAATCTGTATGTGATGGCCGAACTGAAAACGCCGATCATATCGACGATCATCGGCGAAGGCGGTTCGGGCGGCGCGTTGGCAATCGCCGTGGGCGACAGCGTATTGATGCTGCAATTCTCGACCTATTCGGTGATCTCGCCGGAAGGCTGCGCGTCGATTCTGTGGAAGAGCGCGGCCAAGGCGCCGGAAGCCGCCGAAGCGCTGGGTTTGACCGCCCACCGTCTGAAGGCGCTCGGCCTGATCGACAAGATCGTCAATGAGCCGCTCGGCGGCGCGCATCGCGATCCGAAAGGCATGGCTGCCATGTTGCGCCGTGCACTGGCCGATTCGCTACGTCAGTTCCAGGGCATGAGCGTTCCGGACCTGCGTCAACGCCGCTTCGAACGGCTGATGTCGTACGGCAAGTTCAAGGAAACGACGCCGGGCGCATAAGCCGGCTCGTTCTCTCCAATCCAGGGCGCCTCGCGCCTCGACGCCGTGACCCACACCGCTGACTCTCCCGCCGACCGCCTCGTTCTCGATGCGGTCGGCGTGGCACTTGCTGCGCTGCCTACGGGGCCTGCACCGCCTGGGCATGCGACGGGCGCACGCGTCGCGGTGGCGTTCAGCGGCG
>JBEKNG010000598.1:0-4194 GCA_049523075.1 Paraburkholderia sp. | reverse complement strand
TCGCGACGAGGCCAGCGGCCGTCGCGGCATTGTCATCAAAGCCGCGCCGTGACCCCGCTCATTTCCGTCAAAAGGCTCAGCAAGAGCTTTCCCGGCGTGAGGGCGCTTCACGAAGTCCAGTTCGAGATCATGGCGAGCGAAGTCCACGCGCTGATGGGCGAAAACGGCGCCGGCAAGTCGACCCTGATGAAAATCCTCGCCGGCGTGTACACGCGGGATTCGGGCGAGTTCCTCTGTGACGGCCAGCCGGTCGAGTTCTCAAGCCCGCGCGAGGCGCAGGACAAGGGCGTTTGCATCATTCATCAGGAGCTCCAACTGATGAATCATCTGAGCGTCGCCCAGAACATGTTCATCGGCCGCGAACCGCGCGGACGCTTGGGCCTGTTCCTCGACGAAGACAAGCTGAACGCGCAGGCCCGCGACATCCTTGCCCGCATGCATGTGAATCTCGATCCGCGCGCCCTGGTCGGAAGCCTCACCGTCGCCAGCCAGCAGATGGTCGAAATCGCCAAAGCCTTGTCTTTCGATTCGCGCGTCCTGATCATGGACGAACCCACCTCGGCGCTCAACGATGCGGAGATCGCCGAGCTGTTCCGCATCATCCGCGAGCTGAAGAGCCACGGCGTGGGCGTTATCTACATCTCGCACAAGATGGACGAGTTGAAGCAGATTGCCGACCGCGTCACCGTGATGCGCGACGGCGAGTACGTAGCTACCGTCGCAGCCAAAGACACCAGCGTCGAAGCGATCATTGGCATGATGGTCGGGCGGACTCTCGCCGACCTCGAGCCGTCCCAGAGCGTCGCGGGGCAAGGGGAGGTCGCACTCGAAGTCAAAAATCTGCACGCTGGCCCGCTGGTCAGAGACGTGAGCTTCACCCTGCGCAAAGGCGAGATCCTGGGCTTTGCCGGCTTGATGGGCGCCGGTCGTACCGAGGTCGCCCGCGCGGTGTTCGGCGCGGATCCGATCGAATCCGGCGAAATCGTGGTGAAAGGCGTGAAGGCGACCATCAGGACGCCGAGCGACGCAGTGGCGCGCGGAATCGGCTACCTCTCGGAAGACCGCAAGCGTTTCGGCCTTGCGACCGGGATGGACGTCGAATCGAACATCGTGATGTCCAACCTGCGCAAATTCCTCTCGCTCAACTTCTTCTTGCGCCGCAAGCAGATGCGCAAGACCGCCTCGCATTTCATCAAACTGCTCGCCGTCCGAACGCCCTCCGCAGCGCAGCCGGTGCGGCTTCTGTCGGGTGGCAACCAGCAGAAAATCGTCATTGCGAAATGGCTTGAGCGCGACTGCGACGTGCTGTTTTTCGACGAGCCGACGCGCGGCATCGACGTCGGCGCCAAGAGCGAAATCTACAAGCTGCTGCGCGCGCTCGCCGGGCAAGGCAAGGCGATCGTGATGATCTCGTCGGAGCTGCCGGAAATCCTGCGCATGAGCGACCGCATCGTCGTCATGTGCGAGGGCCGCATTACCGGCGAACTCTCTGGCAGCGAGGCGACCCAGGAGCGCATCATGCATCTCGCGACGCAGCGCGAAACCCTAAAAGCGGCGTGAGCCTCGAGAGGTTTATTTCATGACACAGCCATTGGATACTTCGGCGCCAGGCAGCAAGGAAGGGCCCTCGGGCCTGAGAGCCCGGCTGTTCAAGCCGGCCGCGCTGCAAAAGCTGCTCGCCTTTGGCAGCCTGATCCTGCTGCTGGTCTTTTTCAGCTTCGCCTCGCCCTCGTTCATGCAGATGGACAACATGCTCGGGATTTTGCAGGCGACGGCGGTCAACGGCGTGCTGGCGATTGCCTGCACGTTCGTCATCATCACCGGCGGTATCGATCTGTCCGTCGGCACGCTGATGACCTTCACTGCGGTCATTTGCGGCGTGTTTCTGACCAATTGGCATTTGCCGATGTGGACCGGCGTGCTTGCGGCAATCGGCACGGGCGCGCTGTGCGGCAGCATTTCAGGCACCCTCACGGCGAAAATGAAGATCCCGCCGTTCATCGCCACGCTGGGCATGATGATGTTGCTGAAAGGGCTTTCGCTGGTCGTCTCCGCCGACAAGCCGATCTATTTCACCGACACCGAAAACTTCTACATGATCTCGCAGGATTCACTGATCGGTTATGTCCTGCCGAGCGTGCCGATTCCGAACGCCGTCCTGATCCTGTTTTTCCTGGCGGTTGCGAGTTCGATCACGCTGAATCGCACCGCGCTCGGCCGCTACACGTTTGCACTCGGCAGCAACGAGGAGGCCGTGCGCCTGTCCGGCGTGAATGTCGACCGGTGGAAGATTGCCATTTACAGCCTGGGCGGGGCGATTTGCGGCGTCGCGGGGTTGCTGATCGCCTCGCGCCTGAATTCGGCCCAGCCGGCGCTAGGCCAGGGCTATGAACTCGAAGCGATCGCCGCGGTGGTGATCGGCGGCACCTCGCTGAGCGGCGGTTCGGGCACGATTCTCGGCACCATCATCGGCGCCTTCATCATGAGCGTGCTGACCAATGGCCTGCGCATCCTGTCCGTCGCTCAGGAATGGCAGATCGTCGTGACCGGTCTCATCATCATTCTGGCGGTCTATGCCGATATTTTGCGGCGCAAGAAAAGCTGACGCTACGCGGTGAAGGGCAAGTTCAGGATCAAAGATCAAGAAAAGGGAGCGCCACAGGCTCCCCCAACGGCTGCAGGTTGATGGCCCACCTTAGGAGGAGAGACCTCATGTTGAAAAGAAGACTTATTGGCGCCGTGGTTGGCGTCGGCGCGCTCGTTGGCGGCACCGGTCTGGCGCTCGCGGACGAACCCTATATCCCGCTGATTTCGAAGGGTTTCCAGCACCAGTTCTGGCAGGCGGTGAAAGCCGGCGCAGAACAGTCCGCGAAAGAGCAAAACGTCAGGATCTCCTTCGAGGGTCCGGAAACCGAGGCTATGGTCGATAAGCAGATCGACATGCTGTCGGCCGCGCTCGCCAAGAAGCCGCAGGCAATCGGCATTGCCGCGCTCGACAGCAAGGCGGCGATTCCGCTCCTGAAGCGGGCGCAGTCGCAGAAGATACCCATCATCGCCTTCGACTCGGGCGTCGACAGCACCATTCCGTTGACGACCTGCGCGACGGACAACCTGGCCGCAGCCTCGCTCGCCGCCGACAAGATGGCCCAGGCAATCGGCGATTCCGGTGAGGTCGGCCTGATCGTGCATGATCAGACGAGCCGCACCGGCGTCGACCGCCGCGACGGCTTCCTGAACGAGATCAAGGCGAAGCATCCGAACATCAAGATCGTCTCGGTCCAATATGGCGGCGGCGACCATCTGAAGTCCGCGGAAATCGCCAAGACGATGATCCAGGCCAATCCCAATCTGAAGGGCATTTTCGGCTCGAATGAAGGCTCGGCGGAGGGGGCCGCGATCGGCGTCAAGGAATCGGGCAAGAAGCTCGTCCTGATCGGCTACGACTCGGGCAAGGAGCAAAAGGACGACATCACTTCGGGCCTGATGTACGGCGCCATTACGCAGAACCCGATCGGCATCGGCAAGTGCGTTGTCGACTCTGCCGTGAAGGCGCTGAAGGGCGAGACGCTGCCCAAGAAGGTGGACACGGGCTTCTACTGGTACGACAAGTCCAATATCACCGATCCGAAGATCGCCGCCGTGCTTTACGATTGACCGTTGCCGCCGCGACGCGGCGGGAAAGGAAGGGTCGCGGTGCTGTTCGGCGCCACGGCCCTCGTTGTTTCAGGAAATCATTGGAAGTCGATCGCTGTCCGAGAGGAGGGGATTCAGATGCCCACGATCACCAGGCTGTCCGTCCGCGACATTCGCTTTCCGACCTCGCGTTCGCTCGACGGCTCCGATGCGATGAACGCCGCGCCGGATTACTCCGCCACCTACGTGACGCTCGAAACCGATTCGCCGCAGTCACTGACGGGCCATGGCCTCACGTTCACCATCGGGCGCGGCAACGAGATCTGCGTGGCGGCAGTGCAGGCGCTGGCGCCGCTCGTCGTCGGCAAGACGCTCGAGGATATCGCCGCGAATATGGGCGCCTTCTGGCGCGCAATTACTTCGGATAGCCAGTTGCGCTGGATCGGCCCGGACAAGGGCGCCATCCATCTTGCGACGGCGGCTGTTGTGAACGCGGTGTGGGACCTGTGGGCAAAAGCGGAGGGCAAGCCGGTGTGGAAGCTGCTCGTCGACATGAGCCCT
>JBEKNG010000597.1:0-4194 GCA_049523075.1 Paraburkholderia sp. | reverse complement strand
ATGGCGCAGACCAAAACCATAGGCGACGAGACCGGTCCCGAGCAAAAGTGGATGGCCGTGGAACGCGATGAAAGCCCAGATCCATGCACCAACGTTGAATAAAGCAAGCACGCTGTAGATGCCATATAGCTTGGGACGTATCTGCGGGTTGGAAGCGGTCAGTCCGTTCGGGCGTTGATGGATCACGATACTTGTCCTCTATTGGCGATTTCAATCATCCGTTTATTGACGGACCGGTCGACATCAGCGCCGCGAGTTCCATCTGCGTGAGTACACCGGCTTCGAGTACGGTCTTTTCCAGTGCGATCAGGAACCGCTCGTAGTAGTCCCACTGTGGCTGTCCTGTGCAGCGTTCGCCTTCCCATTGCGCAATCGACTGGATCAGGTTTTGACGGAAGTCTTCCCACTCAAAATATCCGGCCTTGGATAGCGACAGTGCGAGACCAAAGACCTGCCGCTCCCAGGGGCGGTCGAAACGCAGCTTGCCCTGTAGTCGGGGCGGCGAATCGGGTTGGCCCAGCATGCTGGAAGCAGCGTATTCCTCGAAGCATGTGAGCATGATCAACTCGCCTGAGCAGACTGTGCGGGAGGCGTCACCAGTGCGACGCCCATCATCGATTCCGGTGTGACCAGTTGCGCCAGATCCGCTTCGCTCATGCCATCGGTTCCAGCGGGGCGCTCTGGTACGACGAACCAGCGAATCTGAGCGCTGCTGTCCCACACCTTGACCTCCACGTCCGCCGCAATGGGTACGCCGAACTCTTTGAGCACGGCGCGCGGTTCACGCACGCCGCGGGCACGGAATATGGGGTCCTTGTACCAATACGGCGGCAGGCCCAGTACGGGCCACGGATAGCATGAGCACAGCGTGCAGATGATGAGGTTGTGCACACCGTCGCCGTTGGCGACCGCAGCCATATGCTCGCCCTCAGCGCCTTCCATGCCGGCAGGAAGATTCAACTCAGCGATCGCGCGTGGAGTGTCTTCTATCAGGCGCTGCTTGAAAGTTGGGTCGGTCCACGCCCGGGCGACAATTCGAGCACCGTTAAACGGGCCGGCCATCGTTTCGAAGTGATCCAGCACGGTATCTACCGAGTCGCTGCCCAACACGCCTTTTTCGATTAGGAGCGCCTCAAGCGCTCGCACTTTCGCGGCGCTGGCGGCTTCACGTTCTTCTTCGTATTTAAATAAGTCACTCATGTTCTGTTCCGTATGAATACGAGCGTATGTTCAGACCGCGGGGTCCAGATAGGCTTCGTAAAGGTCTGCGTAGATCGTGGTATTGGGTTCGCTTTTCTCCGCTCCCCAGATGTCCTCGGCATTGAATGCAATGCGATAGACCGGCATCGGCGCCCCGATACCGTCCGGACCGGTCGAAACAAAATAGGAGAAGGCACCGGGATAGACCACGTCTACGGTCCCGTGCTTGTTGCGTAGATAACCGGGAAGCCGCGTGTGGTCGACAGCGTCTGGGTCGCGGACCTTGACTGATGCACCCTTGGCGAAACGCGCCGACGTGCCGAGCGGATGCTGACCAGAGTCGCCTTTCGTTAAATAGTCCGTGATCTGCTTCGCTATCGCAGGATTCTCTTGCTCAGGCAGAGGTGCGTCGGGATTGCGCAGGTAGTGGTCAGTCTTGCTGGCAAGCTCATCAGCGGAGACATAACCCTTATCGACGAAGAACTGCGAGATGCCCATCAGCCATTTTTCGTAGTAGCGGTACTTGAAGTACTCGAATGGCTGCATACCTTCCGCGCCCGTGCGCAGCGATGCCCAGGTCCACGTATCCTTGAACTCGGTCGGCAGCGTGGCGACGGAGTATTTCGGCAGGGAATCGGCCAGATGGACGCTCTCGGACATCATGACCGTATGAATGCCGAAAATGCGTTTTTCCCACGATTCGACGAAGACTCGTGTCTCCAGGTTGACCGGCCCGAGATTCTCGAGTCCACCCAGACTGTGCTGTAGTTTCATGGTTTGCTTTATGTCGAGGAGTCTGGTGATTCGGTGAAATCAGCTGAGTTGCACTTGTGGCTTATGGCTAAGCAGTTCGCCAAGCGCTTCGGAGACGATACCGAACAGCGCGCCAGTAATGAGTGCGGCTGCCGCGACCAGGGCCGGGTTATGGATACCGGCCGTCGTGATCGCTTTGCCGGTGGCGACACTGGTTCCAACCGTGGAAGCGAATCCCCAGACCACGGCTGGCAGAACGCTTAGCAGTTTCAGTTTCGATGCCTGAACCATCGCTGCACTGCCGATGCCGACATAGATCGCCGCGGCAAGAGGGGAGCCGTTGCTACTGGAAATCGCAAGTAACGCTAGCGACGCGATGGCGAGGCCTGTGAGATTCGACGCGACGCTTTGCACGAAGCCGCGCGAGCCGCCACCGACGATAAAGAACGACGCCCAGGCGATAAAAGTTACCCACACGGGAACCGGGAAGACGGTGGCCGTAATATAGGTGTCCACGACGGCCAGTACGCCGATGCTGACGGTGAGGGCTTCGATCTTCTTCATGACAGACTCCTTGATTGAACAATGACGACGGGGAAGAGGGTTAAACGTCGAGGCACGCGGTGAACGATTCACGCAGATGCTGGAAATCCAGATTTCGGCCGATGAAAACGAAGCGGTTATTGCGGGTTTCGCCTTGTTTCCACGCGCGGCCTGGACGCGCTTCCAGGAGCATGTGGACACTGTGGAAGTGGAACTGCCGTGCTTCACCCTGGAAGTTCAGAACGCCTTTCATGCGCATCAGTTGAGGACCTTGTTCCTGAACCAGCTGATTGGCCCAGCGATTAAACCGGGTGGAGTCAACCGAGCCGTCCTCGATAAGCGAGCACGATTGAATCGATGTGTCGTGCTCGTGATCATGGGTGGCCGTATCGTCAAGCAGGTCAGGCTCGATTGCGAGCAACGTGGGGAGCGAGAAGCGCCGAACGCCCAGCACTGTATCGACGGCGAGCCGCGAGCGGGTGGTGTTCAGCAAAACCGCGCTCGGGTTTAGCGAGCGCACCTTGGCTTCGATCGCGATACGCTGAGGCTCGTCGACCAGGTCGATTTTGTTGACGATGACGGTATCCGCAAATGCGACCTGCTCGCGAGCTATTTCATCGTCAATCTGCTGTGGGAAGTGCAGTGCATCGACCACAGTCACGACCGATTCAAGATCAACAGATTCGCGCAGATCCGGGTCTGCGAGAAATGTCTGCAGGACGGGGGCAGGATCGGCGAGACCGGATGTCTCGACGATGATCCGCTCGATTGGCGCTGCGCCCGCGCGCTTCGTTCTATCGAGCAGCTCTTTCACGCTTGCAACGAGGTCCGCACGTACGGTACAGCACACGCAGCCGTTGTTGATTTCCACTAACGCCTGCTCTTCGGTGACGATCAGCTGGCCGTCTATCCCTACTTCGCCAAATTCGTTGACGATTACGCCGATCTTGCCGGAAGGGTACTGTTCGATCAGGTGGTTGACCAGCGTCGTCTTGCCCGCACCAAGGAAACCGGAGATGACGGTGACGGGAATTTTTCGACGGGCGTAAAGCGAAGACATGTGGTTTCTCGTATCAGACGTGACGCGTGGTTTGATAGCGAGGAACAGACCTGCCGAGTGCTGGTGTCTCTGCCCGGATTAACTATGTCGCGAATGTTCGGTTCGTTTGTCCGTTTTTATAAGGATGTGCAAAAAAGGACAAAATTCGAGGCGGCTCACGGCGGCAGCAGAGGGTAAGGTTCGGGGCGCTTGTTGTGCGCCAATGCCCTGTTGTGGGGCATATTTTGTGTTCGTGCCTTAAGGGCGGGCGGCGCAAGCCTGATCGATGAGATTTGTTGCATCGGGTGAAAATGCAAGCGGGCGCGCAGGACGCCGGCTGCGAATGACACGAGGGCGCTGGGCATTTGGACAATTGCGCACCTTATGCGCTGCCTCGCTCCACGATCGAGAAGCCAAGATCGATTCGAGGATTGGCAGGGCGCTTTCCCTCGAGATACCCAAGCAACATATCTCCGGCCTGCTTCCCGATTTCCAGAGACGGAACACGAATGGTCGTAATGCCCGGATGCGTCGCCGAAGCAATCGGAAGATCCACAAAACCCATGATGGCGATGTCCTTGGGCACGCGAATGCCGCGCCGCTGGCATTCGAAGAGAATACCTGCCGCGAGCATGTCGTTCGAGCAGAACACTGCATCG
>JBEKNG010000596.1:0-4212 GCA_049523075.1 Paraburkholderia sp. | reverse complement strand
CTATAATCCGACCTCACCGGTGACGGTGCGTGAAATGCGTTGAATTTACGCACCGATCGATCCCCAAATCCCGCCTGACCTTTCACCTTTCTTTCGAATGGCCCATTTGTAGGGGAAATTCCTACATCATTTATGGATGAATCCGTCATTCATATAGGGTGTCTGTCCGATTTCCGTTCGCTTTCCCTTTGGCCACAATGCTGCCAAGACCATAAACGAGGCCGTTCGTGTGATGTAGTGCGCGCGATCGAGCAAACGTTTCCGTAACGGCCTGACCAGCCAGATCGACCCGGGGGAATCATGAGCACCACAAGTGAAATGCTCAATGAGATAAGAGAAGTGAATCTTTCTTATCTCCTGCTCGCTCAGCGTCTGCTGCGTGAAGACAAGCCCATGGGGATGTTTCGCATGGGCATTTCGGACCAGTTGGCCGACGTTATCGCCAATCTGTCTCTGGCGCAGACCGTCAAACTGGCCGCATCCAGCCAGGTTCTATGCCGCTTCCGCTTTGACGACCACGCTGTCCTGTCCACGCTTGCGGACAAGGGCAAGACCAGCGCCGTTTCTCAAGCGCATTCCGCGATCCTGATGGCCAGCCAGCCCGTCGAGCAGATCGGCTGATGCCGGCACTCCAAGGCAGCAATGCCAACCAGCAATGCGAGGGATGCGGGAAGCGGAGCGGATGGCCACTAAAAGCGTAATTCTCGAAGTCAGGGAAATCACCCTGGCGATCGAACTGATTGAACTCGGCGCGCGTTTGCAACTGCTCGAGGCTGAGACCAGCCTGTCGCGCGACCGGCTGATCAAGCTTTACAAGGAACTGAAAGGGGTCTCGCCGCCCAAGGGCATGCTGCCGTTCTCGACGGACTGGTTCATGACCTGGCAGCCGAACTTTCATTCGTCGCTGTTTTATAACATTTACCGCTTCATGGCGGACCACGGCGGCTGCGAGACGATCCAGTCGATCGTGAAGAGCTACCGGCTCTACCAGGAACACGTCAAGCTGCACGACGACGAGCCCGTGCTCAGTCTGACCCGAGCGTGGACGCTGGTGCGCTTTTTCGACTCCGGGATGCTGCAAATGACGCCCTGCTGCCGCTGCGGTGGCCATTTCGTTGCGCATGCGCACGATCCGCAGCGCGGATTCGTCTGTGGATTGTGCCAACCGCCGTCCCGCGCAGGTAAGACGAAGAAGCTTGCCGAAGCGAAGGTGCGTGCGAGTCAGCTCGCCGAACTGGAGCTTTGAGCCGCGGCGCGGGCACGCCCCGCCCCGCTTGCGTCGCAGACTGCGCGCCCCCGCGGCGGACCCGTGCCGCGTGCCTGTGGTTTACACGGGCTCTCCGACTCGCTTTTCCACCAAAGTTTTCCGCTCCGTTGCCGTAAACCAGTTTAACGACGGTCTCCGTCGCTTTCTTGTGAGGGCTCGGCTGTGCTGATTTTTGTGGGAACACTCGTGACGCTGTTGTCCGTTTTCGGCGGTTATGCGCTGGAAGGCGGTCATTTGGGCGCGCTGCTTCAGCCAGTCGAATTGCTGATGATCGGGGGCGCCGGCGTCGGCGCGTTCGTTCTCGGTAACGGGATGAAAACCATCAAGGCGACCTTGGGCGTGCTTCCGACCCTGTTTAAGGGCTCCAAATACAACAAGGACGTCTATATGGAGCTGATGGCGCTCCTGTACGTTTTGCTGGCGAAGGCGCGCAAGGAAGGCACGCTGACGCTCGAAGCAGATATCGATGACCCGTCGAAAAGTCCGATCTTCACGCAGTATCCGAAGATCCTTGCCGACAAGCACATCATCGAGTTTCTGACCGACTACCTGCGTCTGATGGTCGGCGGCAACATGAATGCCTTCGAAATCGAAAGCCTGATGGATGAGGAAATCGAAACCCATCACGCCGAGGGCGAAGCGCCGGCGCATGCGCTCGCCAAGGTCGGCGACGCGATGCCGGCGTTCGGGATCGTCGCGGCAGTGATGGGCGTGGTGCACACCATGGCCTCTGCCGACAAGCCGCCAGCCGTGCTCGGCGAGATGATCGCCCAGGCGTTGGTCGGCACCTTCCTCGGCATTCTGCTTTCGTATGGTCTGATCGGGCCGCTCTCGAGCGTCGCGGAACAGCGCGTCGCCGAGTCGACCAAGATGTTCCAGTGCATCAAGGTGACGATCCTCGCGAGCCTGAACGGCTATGCGCCGGCGATCGCCGTCGAATTCGGCCGCAAGGTGCTCTTCTCGACTGAACGCCCGTCGTTCAGCGAGCTGGAAGAGCACGTGCGCCGGGTGAAAGCCAAGTAACCGCGCGGGCCAGGGAACGGATCAATGAGCAAGGACAAAGACCGCGCGATTGTCGTCAAGCGCGCCGCGCCGAAGAAGGCGGGCCATCACGGCGGAGCGTGGAAGCTCGCGTACGCGGACTTCATGACCGCGATGATGGCGTTCTTCCTGCTGATGTGGCTGCTCAGTTCGGCGACCACCGTGCAGTTGCGCGGCATTGCGGACTACTTCAACCAGCCGTTGAAGATCACCTTGTGGGGCGGCGACCGTAGCGCAGAGGATTCGAGCATCCTGAAGGGCGGTGGACGCGATATCTCGACGGATCAGCAGGGCATCACGCGTCAGACCGACGGTTCGATAACTCGCGCCGAGCGCACCGCCGCGCGCAACGATGAAGACGCCGTGAAGCAGATGCAAGGTGAGCTCGAGCGTCAGGAACAGGTTCGCCTGCACGATCTGCAGATCAAGCTGATGGCCGCGATCGAAGCGAACCCGATCCTGCGCCAGTTCAAGCAGCAGATCCGCATCGATTCGACGTTGACGGGTCTGCGTATCGAGATCGTGGACTCGCAGAAACGTCCGATGTTCGACACCGCCAGCGACGAGGTTCAGCCGTATATGCGCGACATCCTGCGCGAGATCGGCCACACGCTGAACGAAGTGCCGAACCGCATCATCGTGCAGGGTCACACCGACGCCGTGCAGTACGCCGGCGGCGAAAAGGGTTATAGCAACTGGGAGTTGTCGGCAGACCGCGCGAACGCATCGCGCCGCGAGCTGATTGCGGGCGGTATGGACGAACCGAAGGTGATGCGTGTGATCGGCATGGCGTCGACGCAGAACCTGAACAAGACCGATCCGCTCGATCCCGAGAATCGCCGTATCAGCATTCTCGTCCTCAACAAGAAGTCGGAGGACGCGATGATGCACGACGACTCGACCTCGACCACCTTGTCGGACGACGCAGCGGGTTCAGCACAACAACCGCTGCTGCAACAAATTACGCAACCGGTGACGGTTGCTCCAAAGGCGCCCAGCGTGGCGCCGAAGTGAAGGACATGATGGCCTGACCCGCGTAGCCGCTCATGCGGCGCGCAGTCGGGCGATCCATAGTGAGCGCAGCGAGGTTTTAATGATCAGGCACATTCTGGCAATCGACGACTCGGCAGCGATGCGGCAGATTCTCTCCGTCACGCTGACGACGGCCGGCTATCAGGTGACGCTCGCGGCCGACGGCGAAGAAGGCTTGGAGAACGCGCTTGCGACGCCCTATGACCTCGTGCTGACGGACCAGCATATGCCGGGCAAGACCGGCCTTGATCTGATCGCGGCACTGCGCGGCAACCCGGCTTACCAGGTGACGCCGATCCTCGTCCTCACGACGGAATCGGGCGAACCTTTCAAGGCGGCGGCGCGAGCGGCGGGGGCGACCGGCTGGATTGAAAAACCGCTCGACCCCGACATGCTCACCGAACTGGTCGCGGCGCTAGCCGAGTCAGGCGACGCCTGAGCTCATCCACCATTTATAGAAGCGGCACGGTAGCCAAAGCCTAGACAGGATCTCTCGCGGTGACCCAGGCATGACACTCGACATCACTCAGTTCTATCAGACGTTCTTCGATGAAGCGGACGAACTGCTCGCGCAGATGGAGCAATTGCTGCTCAATCTGGACATCGGCCATCCCGACCCGGAAGACCTCGCGGCCATTTTCCGCGCGGCACATTCGATCAAGGGCGGCGCGGCGACCTTCGGTTTCACCGCACTGACCGAAACGACCCACATTCTGGAATCACTGCTCGATCGCGCGCGCAATAACGAACTCGTGCTGCGCAAGGACATGATCGATACGTTCCTCGAAACCAAGGACGTGCTGTCCGGCCAGCTCGCGGACTATCGCGCGAGCGCCGACCCCGATGCGGCGGTGGCGAAGGCGATTTGCGCG
>JBEKNG010000595.1:0-4218 GCA_049523075.1 Paraburkholderia sp. | reverse complement strand
CAATCGTCGTGCCGATTATTGCCGCGCATGGGCTGCTCATGCCGAAAACGTCATCCCGTGCGATCACGTCCGCATCCGGCACGGCGGACGCGATGGAGGCCGCTGCGCGCGTCGATCTCGATGCCGCCGAAATGCGTCGGGTGGTTGAGGCGACGCGTGGCTGCATCGTGTGGAATGGCCGCCTGAATCATTCGCAGGTCGACGACGTGACCAACGCCATGGTGCGCCCGCTTGGACTCGATACGCGCCGATGGTCGGTCGCTTCGATCCTGTCGAAGAAATATTCCGCCGGTGCAACGCACGTCGTCGTGGATCTGCCCTTCGGCCCGCAGGCAAAACTGAAGACCGAAGAGGAAGCACGGGAGCTGGGCGATCTGTTTGAACGGGTTGGCGCCGAACTCGGATTGACGGTCCGCGCTTTCGCGACCGATGGCCGTGCGCCGATCGGACGTGGTATCGGACCGGCGCTTGAGTTGCGCGATGTGCTCCAGGTGCTCAATGGGGACGCGGACGCGCCAGCTGACCTGCGGGAAAAAGCACTGACCTTTGCAGGCCGTATTTTGGCATGGGATCCGCAGATCGCTGACGTCGAGCAAGGGCGCTTTCGTGCCGAGCAGTTGTTGGCAAGCGGCGCGGCCCGAGAGACGTTCGCGCGCATTGTCGAGGCGCAGGGGCGTCGCGAATTTGCGCTTCCCTCACCGTTTGTTGCGACAGTACGCGCTACGCACTCCGGAACGGTTTCCAGTATCGACGGTTGGCGCGTGTCGGGCCTCGCCATCGAGGCCGGAGCACCAGGCTGCAAGGGCGCAGGTGTCGATCTGTTGTGCAGGGTCGGCATGAAGGTGGCGCAGGGCGATCCTCTGCTGCGCATTCACGCTGCCGACGACGCGCACCTCATGGAAGCAACCCGTGTGACGGCGCAATGCGCTGGCATCGGCATCGACGCCGATATACCGCCTGATAGCGGGAGGGCGGTGGCTTCAGGCAGGGTGGCCGTGCCGGAATAGCGAGCGGAAGAGGGGACAGCGCGCTGCTCGACTGGCGGTGCGCGTAGCTCATGGCGTGCGTTTGCCGATCCGGATTTGACGCATGCAGCCAGGGTAGCGGATCGAAAAAAATGGGGTTCATGGTGAGGAATGCAAATAACATGCGCTGGAAGATTGTCACTCTTCTGGTTGCACCGATAACGTTCGTGATGACCCTTGACCGGGCGGCAATGACGGTCGCTGCGCCCACCATCCAGAAGGAATTCGGCCTGTCGATCGTCGAGATGTCGTTGATACTGACCGTGTATTTCTGGACCTATGCGCTCGGTCAGGTGCCGGCGGGTCGCCTTGCAGAGCGCAAGGGATCGCGCAAAGTCCTGTTTAACACGAGCGTAATGTGGTCTCTGATGATGATGATCACGCCGCTCGGTTCCACCTTCGGCTGGCTATTTGGCTGTCGAGCCGTTCTTGGGGGAGCGCAGTCCGCAGACTGGTCCAGCGGCATCGTTGCCGTCAAGCGTTGGTTTCCGCGCAGTGAACGCGCGAGCGGCAACTCGATCGTGCTCGGTGGGCTGTATCTTGGCCCGATCGTGTCAGCACCATTAACCGCCTGGACGATCGTCAATTTCGGTTGGCATGCGGTGTTCTACGGGTTCGGTGCGCTCGGGCTGCTGCTCGGTCTGGTCTGGTGGTTCGGCTACCGGGACAATCCAGGCGAACATCCACTGGTGAGCGCGGAAGAAGCGGCGTTTATCGCCGCTGGCCAGCCCGCGGAAAGCGCGCCCATGAAGGGTGCTTTCATGCAGTGCTTCCGGAAGCCGCGGTTCTGGCTGTTCGGACTGCAGTATTTCCTGCTGGTGTTGATCCAGAGCTTCTACACGACGTGGCTGCCGACGTATTTGATGCGCGCTCGTGGGTTATCGCTCAAGGCGATGGGAATCTACGCCTCTCTGCCGTGGGTAGCCGTATTTGTCGCTGTGTTCGTCGCAGGCAGGGTGTGTGACCGCATTCTGAAGAAGACTGACTCTGTGTATTGGGCCCGCACACCAGTGGCGATGATCGGATTTCTGGTAAGCGCGGCGGCATTGATCGGCGCGTCCAGGGCCGCGACGATGCCCGTGGTGATTGCGCTGCTGTGCCTGTCATTTGCTGCGGTTGGCTTTGTGCAGGTGGTTGTATGGTCGGCCACGCAGGATCTCGGCAAGGAGTTCACGGGCGTGATGTCGGGCTGGACGAATGTGTGGGGTGCATTGTCGAATGTTGCGGGGCCAGTCGCGGTGGCACTCACCGTCAAGGTGACGGGCAGTTGGGCTAGCGGCTTGTTCCTGATCGGAGTAGCTGCCGCATTCGGGGCGGTTCTGTGGCTTTTCCTGCATCCCGAACGGCCGTTGCACGAAAGTCTTGCAGGGGCAGTCGTCTTTGACCAGCAACCAAGCCCCCTCGAGGTCACGCCGGAAATCGACAGTGTGGCGCTGCCGCCACAGCCGTTAAGGAGCAGGGGCGTAGAACGGTGAGCCGGGATGCGCCGGAGGGCGGGGTTCCTGGGCGTGCAAGCCAGCTATTGCTGTTATTGAAATTAAATTTTTCTCCAATAGCAATACGTTAGGAAAACTGACTACTTTAAACTTGCACGGCACTTTACTGTCGTTGTCGGAAAGATCGGCAGGCCTAAAAGAGCAAGAAAAAGCAAAGAAGTTCACACCACACAGACAGGGTAGAAAACGAATGAAGAAGACCTATTTGGCCGGACTGTTACCAGCACTGCTGCTCTCTGGCGCCGCTCACGCTCAAAATAGCATTACGCTCTACGGTCTTATCGACGAAGGCCTGGACTACACCAGCAATGCAAGTGGCCATGGCACCTTTGCGATGGTCAGCGGTGACACGTACGGCAGCCGTTTCGGCCTGAAAGGCACCGAAGACCTCGGCGATGGCCTGAAGGCTATCTTCCGTTTGGAGAATGGCTTTAACACCAACAGCGGCAAGCTGGGTCAGGGCGGCCTGATGTTCGGCCGTCAGGCTTATGTCGGTCTGTCATCGGATCAATACGGTACCTTCACGATGGGCCGCCAATACGATCCGACCATCGACATGTGGAGCGTTTTCACTGCAGCGGGTAACTGGGAAGGCGACCTGGCTTCGCATCCTTACGACAACGATAACGCTGACTTTGACTATCGCATCAACAACTCGGTGAAGTACGTGTCGCCTACGTTTCGCGGCTTGACCGGCGAAGCAATGTACGGCTTTAGCAACGAGGCGGGTGGCTTCGCAGATAACCGTGTGTACAGCGCGGCCGTGCAATATCAGATGGGTGCGGTTTCTGCCGCTGTCGCCTATATGAAGACGGACAATGGCGGCTTGAACTCAACCGGCGCGTTGGCGAGCCCGACCAGTGTATTCACCGCGGCGTCGCAGCAGAATATCGACGCAGGTGCTTCCTACAAGTTTGGCGATAAGGCTGTCCTGTCAATTGCTTATTCGGACGTCTATCTGTCCAACCCGATCAGCAACGAGTACTTCGGCACTCAGCCGACTGCGGGTTCGCAAAAGTCATGGAGATTCGACAACTTCGAAGTGAACGGGCAGTATTTCTTCAAGCATGATTTGTGGTTGGGCGCGGAATACACCTATACGATGGCTCACGTGGCGACCGTGACCGGAAACTATGTGCCAACGTGGAACCAGATCTCGTTAATGCTCGACTATGACCTGAGCGCGCGCACATCGGTGTACGTGCAAGGGGCATATCAACACGCCAATGGTCATACCGGCGAAGCCTTCGACTATGCGCAAATCATCGGTTCGCCGAGCGCGTCCTCGACGGGCAACCAGATGGTTTACCGGATCGCGATGTTGCATCGCTTCTAAGGGACGCCGCTCTCTAATCGTAGCCGCTGGAAAGGAAGCCCTTCACGACGAAAGTCTGAGGGGCTTTTTAGCTGCTGCGGTGCTGGAGATACTGCTGTGTTCCGGCTATCCGGCGGCAAAAGCGGAGATCGCGAAGCTTGCGGAAGTGAAACACGTGTTCTTCAAAGCTGCAGCCCGACTGAACAACCGCGCAGAGAACAGTCACCAACCGACTCGCGAACGCGAGCGGCGCATGCGTGGCTTTCGCGAACCGAAACGCACACAGAAATTTTTCTCGTGCTTCGGACCAATCCGGCAACATTTCGCGCTCAAGCGGCATCTGCTGCGCGCATCACTCTTTCGCAAACAACTCGCAGCACGG
>JBEKNG010000594.1:0-4228 GCA_049523075.1 Paraburkholderia sp. | reverse complement strand
CGCTGCAGGACAAAAACAACGGTGTCGCACCGGACACTGCCAGATCATTGACCGTGCCGGACACCGCGAGCGTGCCGATATCGCCGCCCGGGAAGAACAGCGGATCGACGACGTAACTGTCGGTCGTGAAAGCCAGACGGTCGCCACATGCCGCCAGTTGCGCCAGCGGGACCACGGCCTGATCCTCCAGCGCCGCGAGCATGGGATTGTCGAAGGTCGAGACGAACACGTCCTCAATCAGATCGCGCATCGCCCGGCCGCCACTGCCGTGGGCAAGATTGACCGATACGTCGCGGATATGCGCGACGCGGCGTGGCGTCGGCACGTCGTCGGAGGGGGACGCTGCGGAAACGCTGGTTGGCGCAGCGGCTTCGATACGATTGGAGGCGCGGTCGTTCATCAACAGCCACCTCGTTCCATGGTTTCGGGCGCCGCGCTCGCCTGAGCCGCGGCCGCACGTCCACCGCCCTTCCGCCCAAGTCGTGAGGTATCGATACGGCCATAGTTGAAATACGCGGCACAAGCACCCTCGCTCGAGACCATCAACGAACCGAGCGGCGATTCCGGCGTGCACGCCGTGCCGAATACCTTGCACTGATGCGGCTTGATCACACCTTTCAGCACTTCGCCGCATTGGCAGGCCTTAGGGTCGGCGATCTTGATGTTCGGCACGTCGAACTTGCGTTCCGCATCGAAGGCCGCAAACGAGTCGCGGATCCGCACGCCGGAATGATCGATCGACCCCAGCCCACGCCACTCGAAAAACTCACGCAACTCGAAGACCTGCTGGATCGCCGACAGCGCCTGCGCATTACCGTGCTCAGACACAATGCGGCCGTACTGATTCTCCACCTCACAACGTCCCTCGGCGATCTGCCGCAACACCATCCACATCGACTGCAACACATCGAGCGGCTCAAAGCCCGCCACAGTAATCGGCTTGCGATAGTGTTGGGCGATAAAGTCATAGGGACGTGTGCCGATCACCATACTCACGTGGCCGGGACCGAGAAACCCATCGAGGTGCAGGTCAGGCGAATCGAGAATAGCCTTGACGGTCGGGATGATCGTAATGTGATTGCAGAACAGTGAGAAATTCCTGAGCTTCTGCGCCTTCGCTTGCAACACGGTCATCGCCGTGCTGGGCATCGTGGTCTCGAAGCCGAGGCCGAAAAAAATCACCTCGCTCGCCGGATTGCTCTGTGCGATCTTTAACGCATCAAGCGGCGAGTACACCATGCGCACGTCTGCGCCATCCGCTTTGGCCTTCAGCAGACTCTTCTTCGAACCCGGCACGCGCATCGCATCGCCGAAGGTGGTAAAGATGACGCCCGGACGTTCGGCGAGCGCCAGGCAATCGTCGACGCGGCCCATCGGCAGCACGCAAACCGGGCAGCCAGGACCATGAACGAACTCCACGGTATCGGGCAAAAGCTGCTGGATGCCATACCGAAAAATCGTATGCGTGTGACCGCCGCATACTTCCATGATTTGCAGCGGCCGCTGTTTGGCGCGCTCGATCCGCGCCACAATTGCGCGAATTTCCTTCGCCAACGTCTGTGCCTTGTGCGGATCGCGGAATTCGTCGACGTATTTCATCGCTGCCCTCCTTGCGCCAGACCACCGCGCTCGTCGGCCAGCAACGTATGCACCAGGTCCCATAGGATGTGGTAAATCGCGACGTGCGTTTCCTGCACGCGATGGATGCTATCGCTCGGCACAACCAGGCAATGATCGAGATCGGGGCTCGCGGCCATCCTGCCGCCTTCATGGCCCGCGAGGCCGATCGTCACCAGCCCCATTGCGCGTCCTTTGGCAAAGGCGGCCAGCAGGTTCTCCGAATTACCGCTGGTCGACACGCCGATCAGCGCGTCGCCACGGCGTGCCTGCGCCACCAGCTGCCGAACGAAAATATGCGAGAAGCCGACGTCGTTGCCCACGGCCGTCATCATCGCCGTGTCTGCAACAAGATTGATTGCGGTCAGTGCCGGCCGGCCTGTGGTGACTGGGTGCAGAAACTCAACGGTGATATGTGCGGCGTCGCAACTCGAACCGCCGTTGCCCATTGTAAAGAGCCGGCCATCATGCCGATAAACGCCGGCGATCGCGTGCGCCACTGCCACCACGGCGGATCCGTTGGCCTCGAAAAAGCGCCCTTTGGTGTCGACGCTGTCCTGCGCCTTCCGATGGACCGATTCCAGCAGCGCAGCATCAAGCTTGTCCGGGTCCTGCCTGCCTCCATGCAGGAACGGATAGAGCCCTTGTAGTGATTCATGTTCGGGCATGATGTGTCTCCGTGACTTGCTCCTCGTGCCTCCGGGTGCTCCCGCCCTCTGCCGTGCCGGCCGCTTTTCCCGCGCTTACTGCACATTCCGCTAAAACCGCGGCTTTAAAACACGCATGCGCGCTACTAAGGCACCCCGCTTAGCTCATCGAATTCGGCTTGAGCCACGCCCAATTCATGCAGCAATTCCAGCGTGCGGGCCGCTTCATCCTCGTCGAGCCGACTCATCGCGAAGCCGACATGCACAAGCACCCACTCACCGACACACGCCGCCGCGTCCCACTCCTCGTCGACGATGAACGCGATATTGATGACGCGCCGCACACCGCCGACATCGACGAGCGCCAGATGGCTCGCAGCATCGGTAATCTCGACGATCTGTCCGGGGATGCCCAGGCACATGTTGCTCTCCACTGAGACTGCGTTGACTGCTGGGCTATCCTGCACGCCGCCGTGCCGCCGCGACGACGGCCTGGCCGAGCGACAAACCGCCATCGTTGGCCGGCATCTGCCGGTGAGACAGCACGCGCAAACCCGCAGCGTCGAGCCGTGTGGCGACCTGATCGAGCAGAATGCGGTTCTGGAACACGCCCCCGGATAACGCGACTGCCGGGGCCGCAGCCCGCACGCTCAGATGCGGGAATGAGGCGTTATCGCTCTCGCTGACGTGATCGATCAGCTCGTCCGCCAGCACCTCGACCATCTGCACAATCGCGATTGCCATCCCCTTGTGAAAGCGTGCAGCCATCACCGGTACCGGCGTGCTGCGCAGCAGGTCTTCGAGCAGGGCTTCCCACATAGGCTGCGGGTCGACGCAACGCAAACCGACCGCCCCAGCATGCGCCAGTCCGAACGAATACGCCAGCGCGTCGTCCTCGTCGTGCAGCGTCCTTTCGTCGACCATTGCTTCGAATTCCACGGCGGCCTGTCCCTCATACAGCACGCGCTCCCGGCATAGGCCCGCCGCTGCGGCCACTGCATCGAATAGCCGCCCCGCGGAACTCGCCAGTGGACTATTGACGCCTTGTGCAATCATCGTGTCGAGCGTGTCACGCGGACGAGCGGCGAGAAAGCGCTGCAATTCGAGCGTGGCGTAGCGCTTTGCGAATCCATCCCAACCGAACGCCGCGAGCAGATGCGCATAGGTATTACGCCACGGCTCGTAAATCGCCCGCGCACCGCCTGGCATCGCCACCGGTTTGAACATGCCCAGCCGGATAAAGTCGCGATAACCCGCCAACATGAATTCGCCGCCCCAGAGCGTACCGTCTGCGCCATAGCCAAGGCCATCGAGTGCGACACCCAGCACCGGTTGCGCGTCGAGCGGAATACCGTACTCCGCCATGCATGAGGCAATATGCGCGTGGTGATGCTGAACCTCTTCAAGCGGCCAGGCGCGGGCTTGCGCCAGATCGAGACCGATCTTGCGCGACAGATATTCGGGGTGCAGATCGATTGCCAGGGCTCGGGGCTCATGCTCGAACAGAGTCAGATACTGCGCGACCGAACGCCGGTAGTCTGCGTAAGTCAACGCGTCTTCCAGGTCGCCCATATGGTGCGAGACGATCGCCTGACCATTGCGGCTCAGGCAAAAAGTGTTTTTCAATTCGCCACCCATCGCCAGAATCGCGGGTGTTTCCTCGAAGCCCTGCGGCAAAACCAGTGGCGCGGGTGCATAACCGCGCGAACGACGCAGCACACGCGGCGCGCCGAGCACGACGCGCGTCACCGAATCGTCGACCCGCCGCGCGACATCGCGGTCGTGCATCAGGAATACGTCGGCAATCCGCCCAAGGCGTGCCCGTGCATCGGCGTTGTCGATACATTGCGGCTCGTCGCTGGTGTTACCGCTCGTCAGCACAAGCGGCCGGTCAAACGACGCGATCAGCAGGTGATGCAACGGCGTGGACGGCAACATAAAGCCGAGCGTGTTCACACCAGGTG
>JBEKNG010000593.1:0-4236 GCA_049523075.1 Paraburkholderia sp. | reverse complement strand
CAATCCGTTTGCGGCGCTCGAAGCTCTCAAGAAGGGCGGTCCCGGCGGCGAGAAGCACTAAACAGTTGCATAGGAGCGCGATGCGGCGCGTTGGCCATCCGGCCATTGGCGATTGCAGTATCGGGCTGTGTTAGAATTCGGAAAATTTTTAGGAGTTATCATGGCAGTCCAACAAAACAAGAAGTCGCCGTCGAAGCGCGGCATGCACCGCTCGCACGATTTCCTCAGCGCAGCGCCGCTGGCTGTGGAGCCGAGCACGGGTGAAGTGCATCTGCGTCACCACGTTAGCCCGAACGGCTACTATCGCGGCAAGAAAGTCGTCAAGACGAAGAACGACTAATCGTTGCACTGCGTTGCGCCCTCCGGCGTTTCGCGTGGCGATCGGCTCGCTTGACATTTTCCCGGCTCAGCAAAAGGCGGCATTTTACTGCCGCTTTTTTGTGTCGATCGCAGTTGGCGCTTTAGCGCCTACTGCGACCCCATGCAGAGCGCATGAAATTCGTCGCACTCCATGACAGTAAAGCTCACAATAGATTGCATGGGGGGCGACCACGGCCCGTCCGTGACCGTTCCCGCGGCTGTCAGTTTTGTTCGTTCGTATCCCGATGCGCAGTTGATGCTTGTCGGCATCGAAAGTGCCATTCGTGCGCAGCTCAAGAAGTTAAAGGCTGAGAGCGAGCTTTCCCTGATCGTCGTGCCCGCTTCCGAAATCGTCGCCATGGACGATCCGGTCGAGGTCGCGCTGCGCAAGAAAAAAGACTCGTCGATGCGCGTGGCCCTGAACCGCGTCAAGGAGGGCGAGGCGCAGGCCTGCATCTCCGCGGGCAACACCGGCGCGTTGATGGCCGTGTCTCGCTATGTTCTGAAAACGCTCCCGGGCATCGAACGCCCGGCGATTGCGTTCGCGCTGCCCAATCCCACCGGCTATACGATGATGCTCGACCTGGGCGCCAACGTCGATTGCGAGCCGCAGCATTTGCTGCAGTTTGCGGAGATGGGGCATGCGCTCGTATCTGCGCTCGAAGGCAAGGACCGTCCCACGATCGGCTTGCTCAACATCGGCGAAGAGGTCATCAAGGGCAACGAGACCATCAAGCGTGCCGGTGAACTGCTGCGGGCGAGTACATTGAATTTTCACGGTAACGTCGAAGGCGACGACATCTATAAGGGCACGACCGACGTGATCGTCTGCGACGGTTTTGTCGGCAATGTCGCGCTGAAGACGTCGGAAGGGCTCGCGCAGATGATCCGCGACATCATCAAGGAAGAGTTCGGGCGTTCGTGGCTGACCAAGCTGATGGCGGTGCTGGCGTTGCCGGTGTTGATGCGTTTCAAGAAGCGTGTGGACCATCGGCAATACAATGGTGCCGCACTGCTCGGCCTGCGCAGTCTCGTGATCAAGAGCCACGGCTCGGCGGATGCCTACGCGTTTGAGTGGGCGATCAAACGCGGGTATGATGCCGTCAAAAACGGCGTGCTGGAACGCCTTGCGCGGGCGATGGAAGAGAACGCTAGCTCTCTGGAACAGGCCACGCGCGACGCAAGCGGCGCGGGTTACGCAAGCCCGGCCGCAGGCCAGCCAGCCGAGCCCTACGCTGCGCAATCCTCGAAGGCATAATGGCTCAATCGACAATTTATTCCCGTGTGCTGGGCACCGGCAGCTATCTGCCGCCCGGGCGCGTCACCAATCAGGAACTGGCTGAACGTCTCGCCAAGCAAGGCGTCGAGACGAGCGACGAGTGGATCGTTGCCCGCACGGGCATCCATGCGCGGCACTTCGCAGAACCTGATGTCACCACTAGCGACCTCGCCCTCATCGCCGCCCAGCGTGCGATCGAAGCCGGCGACGTCGACCCGCAATCGATCGACCTGATCATTGTCGCCACCTCCACGCCGGACTATGTGTTCCCCAGCACGGCGTGCCTGCTGCAGAACAAGCTTGGCATCAAGAACAACGGCGCTGCGTTCGACGTGCAAGCGGTCTGTTCCGGTTTCGCCTACGCGGTGGCGACGGCTGACAGTTTCATTCGTAGCGGCCAGCATCGCACCGCGCTGGTGATCGGCGCTGAGACTTTCTCGCGCCTGCTCGATTTCAACGACCGCACGACCTGTGTGCTGTTCGGTGACGGTGCCGGCGCCGTGATCCTCTCGGCTTCCGAACAGCCGGGCGTACTCGCAAGCGCGCTGCACGCCGACGGCAGTCACTCGAACATCCTCTGCACTCCCGGGAATGTCAACGGTGGCGTGATCGCCGGCAGCGCATTCCTGCATATGGACGGGCAAGCGGTGTTCAAGCTCGCCGTCAACGTGCTGGAGAAGGTTGCGGTCGAAGCGCTTGGCAAAGCTGGCCTCGCTCCGGAACAGGTCGAT
Source organism: Paraburkholderia sp. (assembly GCA_049523075.1). GTDB lineage: Bacteria > Pseudomonadota > Gammaproteobacteria > Burkholderiales > Burkholderiaceae > Paraburkholderia. Next base: position 1,866 of record JBEKNG010000593.1, on the reverse strand, counting down.
TGGCTGATTCCGCATCAGGCCAATATCCGTATCATGCAAAGCACGTGCCGCAAGCTCGGCCTGCCGCAGGAACGGATGGTCGTCACAGTGGGCGAGCACGGCAACACGTCGGCTGCCTCCATTCCGCTCGCGTTCGATGTCGCCGTGCGCGACGGCCGCATCAAGCGCGGCCAGAACGTCCTGATCGAAGGCGTCGGCGGCGGCTTCACGTGGGGCGCGTCGGTTATCCGCTATTGACCTGCTGAGTGAGGCGGCGCATCGGCGCCGCTCGCAGGGGCAATTGCGTCGATCAGGCCGTATGCCTTGCGTATCTGAAAAATCGAATTTTGAGGATCCTATGAAATTTGCGTTTGTTTTTCCTGGTCAGGGCTCGCAATCGGTCGGCATGCTCAACGCATTTGCCGATGACGCAATCGTGCGCGAGACGGTTCAGGAAGCGTCCGACGCGCTCGGCCAGGATCTGGGCAAGCTGATCGCTGAAGGTCCGGCGGACGACCTGAATCTCACCACCAATACCCAGCCCGTCATGCTGACGGCCGCGTACGCGATCTACCGTGCGTGGCTGGCTGCAGGCGGCCCGGCGCCGGCGATCGTCGCCGGCCACAGCCTCGGCGAATACACGGCGCTGGTTGCCGCTGGTGCACTGGCGTTCCGCGCTGCGGTGCCGCTCGTGCGTTTTCGCGCGCAAGCCATGCAGACGGCGGTGCCGGTGGGCGTGGGCGGCATGGCTGCCATCCTCGGCCTCGACGACGACACCGTGCGCGCGGTCTGCGCGGAAGCGTCAGCGGCGGGTGTCGTGGAAGCGGTGAATTTCAATGCGCCTGCGCAAGTCGTGATCGCCGGTCACAAAGCCGCGGTCGAGAAAGCCTGCGAACTCGCCAAGGCCAAGGGCGCCAAGCGCGCGTTGCCGTTGCCGGTCTCGGCGCCGTTCCATTCGTCGCTGCTCAAACCCGCTTCGGACCAGTTGCGCGAGTACCTGGCGAGCATCGAAGTGCAAGTGCCGAAGATTGCGCTGGTCAACAACGTCGACGTGGCCGTGGTCAACGAACCGGCCGCCATCAAGGATGCGCTCGTGCGTCAGGCAGCTGGCGCGGTGCGCTGGGTGGAATGCGTGCAAGCGATTGCGGCCCAGGGTGTGACGCACGTGGTCGAATGCGGTCCTGGCAAGGTGCTGGCGGGTCTGACCAGGCGCATCGACGGCAATCTGGTCGGCGCATCGGTGTTCGATCCGGCCTCGCTCGAAGAGACGCTCAAGCTTGTGACAGCCTGAGCGCCGCGCAAGTATCGCAGGCCCGCAAGTACCAACCGCAGCCTAAAGATTGCAATCAGCCCTCACGGGCAATCCGGACTGACAGATGGAAAAGACTCTCGACAAGCAGATCGCGATCGTGACGGGCGCTTCGCGCGGCATCGGCCGCGCCATTGCGCTCGAACTGGCGCGTCAGGGTGCAACGGTGATCGGCACGGCGACTAGCGAAAGCGGCGCAAACGCGATTACCGAAGCCTTCAAGGCTGAAGGCGTGAACGGCCGCGGCGCCGTGCTGAACGTGAATGACGCCGCTGCTGCGGAAGCGCTGATCGAAGGCACTGTGAAGGAATTCGGCACGTTGCACGTGCTGGTGAACAACGCGGGCATCACCCAGGATCAACTGGCCATGCGCATGAAGGACGACGACTGGGACGCGGTGATCGACACCAATCTCAAGTCCGTATTTCGCTTGTCGCGCGCCGTATTGCGGCCGATGATGAAGGCGCGTGGCGGCCGGATCATCAACATTACTTCGGTGGTCGGTTCGGCCGGCAACCCGGGGCAGGTTAACTACGCAGCGGCGAAGGCCGGCGTAGCGGGTATGACGCGGGCGCTCG
>JBEKNG010000592.1:0-4236 GCA_049523075.1 Paraburkholderia sp. | reverse complement strand
CGATACCGGCAAAGGCCGATGCAAAGCGCTCCCAGCCCACCGCCCGGAACGGATTGCGCTGGTGATTGAGGCTGCCGGTCCATGCCAGTCCGACCTTGAGCCGCTTTTCTCGCGCGAGGCGTGCGCGCCAGGACGCGCTGGCGGCGGCGTCCGAATGCAGGTAGGGAACCGTGCCGGGAAGGGTGTTGTCGAGCGTGCCGAGCACGAGCGGCACACTCATCAACGGGATCTCATAGTCGAACGGAGGCAGCGTCTCGACGCCGCCGCCGGCCGAATAGCCGTCCAGGTGACTGCCGAGGCTGCGTACCAGCAGCGCTCCCATCTGCGGGAACGAGTTCCAGATGACCCGGCCCCCTTGCGCATGGACGCGCTCCGCCAGCAGCGGGATGAACCGGCAGCACTGCAGCAGGTCGCCCATGCCCTGTTCGCCCCACACCAGCAACGTCTTGCCCGCGAGCGATTCGCCTTGCCACTGCGGTGCCGGCATCGCCGGCCGGTTGCCGCCTAGTTCCAGAGAGCCCTGCCAGCGCGCTTCGTGAGCGGGCCAGCCGTGTACGTAGTCGCCGCGTACGAGGTGCAGCATCGCCAGGTTCGAGCGCATGGTGGGGTCGCCAGGCGCGCGTTCACATGCGGTTTGTGTAAGCTGGACGGCCTCGTCCCAGCGTTGCGCTTCCTTGAGCGCCAGCGCATAGTTGTTCAGCGCCAACGGGCTGTCGGGCGCCAGTTCGACTGCGCGGGCACCCGCTTCCAGCGCGCGCGGCAGGTTCATCGCGAAGCGGCTCGCCTGGGCGAGATTGGTCCAGGCGTTGCTGTCGAGCGGGTCGGCTTCGAGCGCGCTTTCCAGCAATCCGACCTGCTCCGCCACATCGCCTCCGCTGAGCGAGAGCGCGCCGGCCAGATTGGTACGCAGTTGCGGCAGTTGCGGATCGAGGGCGAGCGCATGACGATACGGCGCTAGGGCGTCACGGTGCCGGTTCGCCAACTGCAGCGCGTAGCCGAGGCGGAAGCTGGCGATGGCTTCATCGGGCCACAGTTGCGCAATAATGGCGGCGAATGAGATGGCGTCGTCATGGCGGCGTTGCTCCAGCAGTTCGCCTGTGATGCGCTCGATCGTGTCATGGTCGACGGCTTGCAGGAGTGCGGCCGCTTCAAGCCAGATGGCGCGCGCTTCAGCCTGGCCGTTTTGCTGCGCCAGCGCTGCACGCTGCAGGAAGGTCAGAAATGCTGACCACGCAGGGTGGCCGGGGTCGGAAATCATAGGCGGCATGAATCTGTCCAGGCGGTGGCGCGGTTTTTTGTCGAGCGGCCGATGGTATCGTCCAACCCCAATGCAATGTGTCGGACAACTCCGAACAGGTAAACTGGCGTCATGCATCGTATAACCAATACCGGCCGGGTCAACCTGGGACATCTGTTCTGGCTGCGCAGTCTCGCGATTATCGGCCAACTCGTGACCATCGCGGTCGTGCAGAACTTTGTGGGCGTGCACCTGCCGCTGCCCGCCATGTTGCTCGTCATCGGCATGGAGACGGTCTTCAACGGCCTCACCTGGCTGCGCGTCTCGCGGCAGCGGCCCGAATCCAATCTCGAATTGTTCGGCCAACTATGGGTGGATCTCGGCGCACTGTCGGCATTGCTGTTCCTTTCGGGCGGCACGACGAATCCGTTTGTGTCGCTCTACCTGCCTTCGCTGGCGATCGCGGCGGCCGTCTTGCCGTGGCACCTGATGTTGTGGCTCGCCGCATTCGCGGTGGCCTGTTATGCCGTGCTCGGCTTCGATTCCGTGCCGCTGAATCTCGACAATCCCGCCAACCTGTTCGAGTATTATCGCGCTGGCATGTGGGTGAACTTCACGGTCAGTGTCGGCCTGATTGCCTGGTTCGTCGCGCGCATGTCACGTGCCCTGCGTCAGCGTGACGCAGCGCTCGGCGACGCGCAGCAGCGCCTGTTGCGCGACGAACGCGCGGTGGCCCTCGGCGTGCAGGCTGCGACGGTCGCACACGAGATCGGCACGCCGTTATCCACCATTGCCATGCTGTCCGAAGAATTGCGTGACGCCGCGCGTACCGACGAAGGCCTTGCCCCATATACCGCCGATCTCGAATTGCTCGAGCAGCAGATGACGCTATGCACGTCGGCGCTCGCACGGTTACGCTCGCGCGCATCGACGCCGGGGAGTCGGCAGCCGGTCGGCGAATGGCTCGAGTCGTTCGCCCAGCAGTGGCGTCTGCGTCATCCGCACGTCAATTTCGAGCGGCTGGGTACGCCGCCCGCCGAGGCCGACCTTGACGATACGGTCGCGGTCAGCCAGATTCTCACGATCCTGCTGGACAATGCGGCGCGCGCGAGTCGCGATCACGTGACGCTTGCGGCCACGTTATCGCAGCAGGACGAGCGGATCGAATTTGAGGTTTGCGACGCCGGGCAAGGTATTCCAGCATCGCTGCGTGGCTCGCTCGGGGCGATGCCGGTCGATAGTACCCAGGGTGGTCATGGCGTTGGTTTGTATCTGGCGTTTTCGGCGGCGGCACGGCTTGGCGGATCGATCGAGCTGACCGACGTCAAGGAGACCAGGCCGCGCGGCACGCGTGCGGTGCTGCGGCTACCCGTGGCGGGTCGACAATTTTCCGACGCGGGCCGTAAAGGCGCCGCGTCATCCAATACGGAGAAACAGGCATGAGCGACATGAATTTTCTGGTGATCGATGACGACGAAGTGTTCTCCGGCATCCTCGCGCGCGGTCTCACGCGGCGCGGCTATACGGTAGCCGAAGCGCACAACGCAGACGAGGCGATTAAACTCGCGAATCAGCAGAAGTTTGGACAGATCACGGTGGACTTGCACCTGGGCAACGATTCGGGGCTCACGCTGGTGGCGCCGCTGCGCGAACTGCAACCGGACGCACGGATGCTGGTGCTGACCGGTTATGCGAGCATCGCGACGGCCGTCCAGGCGGTGAAGGACGGTGCCGATAACTATCTGGCCAAGCCGGCTAACGTGGAAACGATTCTGTCGGCACTGCAAAATGAAGCGAGCGCGCTGCAGGCGGAGGAGGCCCTCGAGCATCCCACGCCGCTTTCGGTAGCGCGCCTCGAATGGGAACACATCCAGCGGGTGCTGGCCGAGCACGGCGGCAATATTTCCGCGACGGCGCGTGCGTTGAACATGCACCGGCGTACGTTGCAGCGCAAGCTGGCGAAGCGGCCGGTGAAGCAGTAGGCGGCTGCTTTCCGGATGGCATGCACTGCTGCGGGCGGTCAGGCAGTCAGAATCGCCTGCGCCCTCAGTGTGATCGCCTGGCCGGGCGCTGCCGAGGAACATGGCTTCGATAAAAAACGGGCGGTCTCTTGCGAGGCCGCCCGTTTTTATTGCTCACAGCACGTAGCGCGACAGATCCTCGTCGTCCGCAACTTCGTTCAGCGCGCGGTCGACATAGGCTGCATCAATCCTGACGTTAGTGCCGGTATGATTGCCGGCCGCAAACGACACTTCTTCGAGCAGCTTTTCGATCACCGTGTACAGCCGGCGCGCTCCGATATTCTCGGTCTTCTCGTTGACCGAAAAGGCGATTTCCGCGAGGCGGCGAATGCCGTCGTCGGCGAAGTCGAGATGCACGTCTTCGGTTGCGAGCAATGCCTGGTATTGCTTCACGAGGCTCGCGTCGGTGGAGACCAGAATTGATTCGAAATCGTTCACGGACAGCGAATCCAGTTCGACGCGAATCGGGAAACGGCCCTGCAGCTCGGGGATCAGATCGCTCGGCTTCGCGAGGTGAAACGCCCCGCTGGCGATAAACAGGATGTGATCGGTCTTGACCATCCCGTATTTGGTGTTGATCGTTGTGCCTTCGACGAGCGGCAGCAAATCGCGTTGCACGCCCTGGCGAGACACCTCGCCGCCGCCGGCTTCGCTGCGCGAGGCGATCTTGTCGATCTCATCGAGGAACACGATGCCGTTCTGCTCGACGTTCTGCACTGCCTTGGTTTTCACTTCCTCGTCGTTGAGCATCTTCGACGCTTCTTCGTCGGTCACCAGCTTCAACGCTTCCTTCACCTTCAGCTTGCGTCGCGACTTTTTGCCGCCGCCGAGATTGGCGAACATCGACCGGATCTGTTCGGTCATGTCTTCCATGCCCGGCGGCCCCATGATGTCCATGCCGACTTGCGGCTGCTCAACGTCGAGCTCGATTTCCTTGTCGTCGAGCAGGCCTTCGCGCAGGCGCTTGCGGAAGGTCTG
>JBEKNG010000591.1:0-4240 GCA_049523075.1 Paraburkholderia sp. | reverse complement strand
AAGTCGGTCGCCCAAGCCACCGCGCCGCTGCTCTCGCTTGGCGAAACGGCACGCTGCTTTGTGCTGGACGGCTCCGGCCGGCAGATCGGCGACAACGTGCTGCCGCCCGGACGCGCGTCGCAACGCGCCAAGCGGTTTCGCCCGCTGCTGCATTCGGAAGGGGCGAGCTGGGAGCGCCGGCCGTATTTCATCGGCGCGATGCGTACGCCAGGCCAGGTGCATCTGACACCGCCCTATCTGTCGATCAACGAAGCACACCTGTGCGTGACCGCATCGATTGCCGCGCAGACGCCGCACGGCATGCAGGTGCTATGCGTCGACATCAACTGGGAAGTCGCCGCACACCGTAACTGAGGTGCGTGGCGTAGGCCGCGTGCGTGTGCCAATCGCGTTTAGCAGACGCACGACGGCGGATAAACCGAAGCGTCGCCGTGCGGCCTGCAGATGCGCGGCACGCGTGATGATGCGCAGCGCCACGATCCGGCCACCGCTCGTCGACACGTCGAGCAGCGCGGCGATTTCGCCCTCTTTCAGCAACGCAATTCCCGCCGTGCCGTCGATCGACAGCAGTTCGGCTTGGGTCGCGTACGTGGCGAGCATCGCGTTTGTGGCGTCCGCAGCGTCCGTTGCCTCGCCAACCAGCGACGTCACCGTCTCCACCCACACCGCCTCCGCCACAACCGGTTGGTTCACGCGCATGGGCGCATCGCTGGCAATTTCCGGCGCTTCGCTAAAGAGACGCAGCAACCCGGCTCGATCCTGCGCGTCGAGCGCCGTGCGCAAACGCTCGACGAGTCGCGCATGCGCCACGGGATCCGGCCGCTGCAAGGGCACTCCCTCACGCTGTAAACGCGTTCTCGCGCGATGCACGATCTGCCGGCAAGCCGCAGGCGTGCGTTCGAGGATCCGGGCAATCTCCGCATAGTCGCAATCGAAGGCTTCGTGCAATACGAAGGCCGCCCGTTCATCGGGCTTGAGGCGCTCGAGCAACAGCATCAGCCCGTACGACATCTCCGAGGAACGCAGCGCCAGCTCCTCCGCTGAAGGCGCCAGCTCGTCGAGCCACGGCTCCGGCAACCAGCCGGCAACGCGCGAGTTGCCCTCCAGTTGCAGATGACGCAACCGGTCGATGGCGAGGCGCGCCGTGATGGTAGTCAGCCATGCCACCGGCGTGCGCACTTCGCGGGTATCGGCGAGATGCCACTTGAGCCAGACGTCCTGCACCACATCTTCGGCTTCCGCGCGGCTGCCCAGCATGCGGTACGCCAGCGCAACGAGTCGCGCGCGGGCGGCCTCGAAGGCGGATGCCTTGTCGATTCCCTGTTCCGTCATTCGTGATGCTCCTGGAAACGTGAAGAACGCCGTGCGGGGCGAAATCATGACAAGCGCGGCAACCTGCATCCTCTGTACGTAGACGTTTGAACGCCGCCCGTTGTGACAGCTTGGGGCAAAAAATTTTCTGTCACACAGCGGCGCGCGCTTTCGTCATGTGGACAAACACTCACGCCTGCAGCGACGGCGCCGGGTGATCCGCTCAGTCAACATCAAACGAGGCACGCATGCATTCCAGCCACCCTTCCCTTTCCGGCCTCGGGCTCGTGCCCACCGTCATCGAACAGTCCGGCCGCGGCGAGCGCGCCTATGACATCTATTCGCGGTTGCTACGTGAACGCATTGTGTTTCTGGTCGGCCCGGTGAACGAGCAGTCCGCGAGCCTGATCGTCGCGCAGTTGCTGTTTCTCGAGTCCGAGAATCCCGACAAGGATATTTCTTTTTATATTAACTCGCCGGGCGGCTCGGTCTACGACGGACTCGCGATCTACGACACGATGCAATTCATCAAACCGGAAGTGTCGACGCTCTGCACGGGCTTTGCCGCAAGTATGGGGACGTTTCTGCTGACCGCAGGTCAACGTGGCAAGCGCTACGCACTACCGAACGCGCGGATCATGATTCACCAGCCCTCGGGTGGCAGCCAGGGCACTGCCGCCGATGTCGAGATTCAGGCGCGCGAGGTGTTATATCAGCGCGAGCGCCTGAATACAATGATGGCGGAACATACCGGACGCAGCATCGAGGAGATCGTCAGGGACACCGACCGGGACAATTTCATGTCGGCGGCCGACGCAAAAACCTACGGCCTGATCGACGATGTGCTGCTGACGCGCGACGCGGTAGGCGTTGAAGCGGGGCGCAATACGACGTGAGTTGTTGCGGCGCGGTAGCGGCGCATGCGCTCTGACGCCTATCCATTCGCCCTGTAGGGCAGGTTCCGGCACACTGTCCTGGAACCTGCCCTACACACAAACCTTGTTAACCCGTCGCAGGAGTCGCTATCATGGTCGCGATCCGTCGAGTTTGACGGTTGCCTCATTGGAGAAATACATGGCGTCAGCCAACGAAACCATCAGCATGGCGCTGTTCTGCGACTTCGAAAACGTCGCCCTGGGCGTGCGCGACGCGAAGTTCGAGAAATTCGACATCAAGCTGGTCCTCGAGCGGCTGCTGCTCAAGGGCAGCATCGTCGTCAAGAAAGCATACTGCGACTGGGAGCGCTACAAGAGCTTCAAGGGCACGATGCACGAGGCCAATTTCGAGCTGATCGAAATCCCGCACGTGCGCCAGTCAGGCAAAAATTCGGCTGACATCCGGCTGGTCGTCGATGCGCTCGATCTTTGCTACACCAAATTGCACGTCAACACCTTCGTCATCATCAGCGGCGACTCCGACTTCTCGCCGCTGGTTTCCAAGTTGCGTGAAAACGCCAAACAGGTCATTGGCGTCGGCGTTCAGCAATCCACGTCCGACCTGCTGATCGCAAACTGCGACGAATTCATTTTCTACGACGACCTGGTCCGCGAAAGTCAGCGGACCGTCGTGAAGCGCGAGACCGCACGTCCGGCGCAGCAGCCTTCGGCCGCCGCAAAACGCGCGCCGAACGAAGAAAAGCGCCCCAAGGAAGACCTGGAATCGCGCCGGACCAAAGCTGTGGAGATCGCCGTGCAGACCTTCGATGCGCTCGCATCGGAGCGCGGCGACAGCGGCAAGATCTGGGCCTCGGTGCTGAAAAACGCCATCAAGCGGCGCAAGCCCGACTTCAACGAAACCTATTACGGCTTTCGTGCGTTCGGCAATCTGCTCGAAGAAGCGCAAGCGCGCGGCTTGCTTGAATTCGGCCGCGACGAGAAATCAGGCGCGTATGTGTATCGCAGCACGGCCGCTGCCACTACGTCGATCAGCGAGTCACTGAGCGAAGCGCCGGAGCAGACGCAGGAGAGTGGGGTTGTGGAACCGGCCCAGCCGGCGGAATCGGGTCACAAACACGACGCACGCGGTCGCGGTCGTGGCCGCGGCAACCGCAAGACGGGACGCGAATTGCCAGCCGAGCCGGCACACGCAGAACCGGCGGCCAGCTATAGCGAGCCAGAAGTACTGGCGGAGGAGCCGGAACTTCATCGCAATCACGGCGGCCGGTCGCCTTTTGCGTATGAAGAGCCCGTCGAAGAGCACGAGCCGGAGCAAGCCGTGGTCGAACGCGCGATGTTCACGTTCGACCCGGAACCGGTGGCTGAAGAAGAGTCGGCCGGCAATCAGGTCACGCAGGAGAAGCAGGAGACACGCCGTTCGGGACGTGGCAGCCGCAAGCCGGCAGCCAAGAAAACCAAGAAGGCCGCGACGCCCGCGGCCGAAGCAGCGGCCGTCAGCGAAGTGGCGCAAGAAGCGCCTGCTCAGCCTGCGGGGGAAGAACCGGCTGCCAGCAAGACCGCGCGCAAATCCACGACGCGCAGCCGTCGGCCGCGCAAGACGGCGGCAACGTCGGAGGCGGAGTAATCGTGCGAGAGCGAGCACGCAAGGAAATACGTGCACTCTCCTCAAGCAAGGCTCCCTTTCGCCGCAACACGCTCAGAACCGATGCGTCATCCCCACCGTGGCAAGAATCTGCTTTGTACCAGGCTCGCTCACCGTGTCGCCCGGCCAGCTTACCGTTGCGCTGCCATTATTCTTGATGTAGCCCGCGCGGACATAGAAGCTCGTGCGCTTGGAGATCGCGTGATCGGCGCCGATCTGGATACCCGGCGCGTTGTCATGCGCGCCGCGCACACTGCGCTGAATACCTGCGATCTCGATCGTATTCGCTGACGTTGCCTGGATCGTCGCGCCTAGCTCGGCGATACTAAGCGGGTGCGCCGTGCCAAGCAGCGCGGCCAGGGACCTGGCGGACGGGTCCTGCGCACGCTGG
>JBEKNG010000590.1:0-4248 GCA_049523075.1 Paraburkholderia sp. | reverse complement strand
TCTGCTGGGCGCGCTGATGCGTGGCGCGGCGGAACACGTTGCGCTCGAGTTCGGCCGTCGCACCCGAGTCTTCTACCCGATATGCGTACGACGCCGCCCCGGTCTCGTTCACGTCGATCTGCAAGCGCACCGAGCGGGCCCGCGGCTGGACCGCCGGGGTGCGCGACATCACCCCGTCGTCGACCAGCAGGACCGGGCGGTCCATCACAACGAGCGGCAGGTAGCCGAACGCGATTCCTCCCGCGGTCGTATCGGCATAGAGCGAGAGCTGCGGAATCCACACGATCGCATGATTGATCGCGCTGTCGCCATAGCCTGGCACGTCCGGCAACGTATAGTACGGCCCGAGGTTCAGCAGCACCGCTTCGCTATGGATGCCCACGGCCGCCAGCAACGCGCTATATAGCGCGACGTGGTCCTTGCAGTCGCCATAGCGGTTATGCAGGATGTCGATGGCCCTGTGCGGCACCGCCGCGGTCTCGCCGAGAAAGAGCGCCACATAGCGCACATTCAGACGCATCCAGTCGTACAGGATGCGGGCCTTTTCGCGCGGATCGACGGTCCCGGCCGTGAGCGACTGCGCAAGCTGGACGATGGCCGGGTCGCTCATGGTGGCATCGGTGGCGGGGGCCTTGTAGCGCGCGGCGAAAGTGGCGTAGTCCGGCACCGTCGAGACCATCAGCCGGTCGCCCCACGTCTCGTATCCCACCGCGCCGGACTCGATGGGCACGTACGGCCCGTGCCGGTAGTCGAACTCATAGCGGGTGCGGCCCTTCTCCGTGACGGGCGGCAATTCCACGTAACCGCGTGTGTCGGCGTAGAGCGGCACGTCGACGGGCAGGTCGAAGATCAGCCGCTGCATTTCGACCGGGTCGCGGGTCGGTTCGACGAGGTAGGCGAAGGTGCCGGCCTGCAGCGCCTTCGTGCGCGTCTTGCGAAACGCCAGGTGCACGCGCGAGCCCGGCTCCACTCCCGGAAAGATCACCGTGCGCAACACGCCGTCCTCGAAGGTCGGCGCGCCGGCCGAGCGCGGCTCCTGCACGTCGCGGATGCCGTCCGGGCCGACCGGTCGCACGGTGTCATCCGGGTCGATCGTTTCAGCGCTGAGCAACTGCACCTTTTCGATATCCTTGTTGAACCAGACGTAGCGCTGCGCGATGTCGTCGACACCGCTCGTCGTATTCGCGCGCAGGACCGTGTCGTCGTGTTCCTCGACCGAGCCGTCCTTCTGGATCACGAAGTAATGGACATCACTTTCGACGGTGAACGGGGCAAGGTCGTCGCTCACGGCTGGGGCGGCCGCTTGTGTCGCTTGTGTCACGGACGCCGCCAACGCCATGCACGCGCCGCCGATCACCCATGCCATTGCAGCGCACCTGCGCCGTGTGGAGCGCCTCATATTGTGTGCGCCCTCACTCGCTCATGGGGAGCGCCGATGCTGCGGGATCTCCCTGTACGTTGCGTGAGCGCCCGCTGCAGTTCTGCGGCAATGTTCCCCAAGATGACACCTCGTCCCGATCGGTATTGCGTTTGTAGCACATCGGCGCCCGCTGCGTTCCGCTCCCTCACCGCGCCCGCAGTTCCGCCCCTTCGTCATGGGCGAGCTTCGTAAAGAAGAACAATGAGCAAAACGTCAGTGCGCCGACCACCGCAAACGCGGGCGAAAAATCACGCGCCATCAGATGCGCCGCGCTGCCGCCATGCAGATGCGCCGTCAATGCCAGCAGCGACGCGGCAAACGCCACACCAATGCTGATCGACAGTTGCTGCGCCATGCTCGAGAGCGCGGTCGCCCGGCTCATCATCGGCTTGGGCATATCGGAGTAGCCGAGCGTGTTGAGCGTCACCATGCCGAGCGAATTGAACAGGCCGCCAAACAGCAGCACGACGAAGATCAGCAGATGCGGCGTACTCGGCTGGAACAACCCGTACCCCGCGTAGAAGCATCCCGTGAGCGAAGTTGCGCCGATCAGCAGCGTGCGAAAGCCGATGCGGCGGATCGCCTGCTGCATCACCGCCCGCACGCTGAGCGAACCGACCGCTGTCGCCACGCTGAGCGACCCGGATTGCAGCGGCGACAAGCCGAAACCGAGCTGCAGCATCAACGGCATCAGGAACGGCGACGCGCCGATCGCAATACGCAACGGCATGCCGCCCACCACGGCGGTCCGATACGCCTTGTAGCGCAGCAGGCCCGGATCGATGATGGCGTCGTCGTGGCGACGGCTATAGCGCCAGTAAGCGAGGATCGACAGCAGGCCGAGTCCGGCCAGCGCAAAGGTGACTTGCGTCGGCACCAGCCCGCGGCCCGCCGTGTCGAGGCCGCCGACCAACCCGACGAGCCCGGCCGAAAGCAGAATGAAACCGGCGAGATCGAAACGCTGGTACACGGGTTCGTGGGTATCGTCGATGAAGCTCATTGCCATCAGGACGCCCAGCACACCGAAGGGAATATTCAGCAGGAAGATCCAGCGCCATGAGGTGATCGTCACCACCAGGCCGCCGAGCAACGGCCCGGCGAGCCGCCCGAAGGCGCCCGGCACGGTGAACCACACCATCGCCGCGACCATCCGTGCGGGCGGCACGCTGCGCAGCAGGATCAGCCGCCCGACCGGCACCATCATTGCCCCGCCCATGCCCTGCAGGACGCGGAAAATCACCAGTTGGGGCATCGATTGAGCGAGACCGCACAGCGCCGAGCCGAGCGAGAACAGCGCGATCGCCGTGCAGAACACCCGGCGGGCGCCGAAGCGGTCCGCCAGCCAGCCGCTCGCCGGCAAAAACACCGCGAGGCTCAGCAGATAGGAGGTGATCGCCAGGTTCAGGTGGAGCGTCTGGACCTGCAGCGAGCGGGCGATCGACGGCAACGCCGTCGCCATGATCGACGTGTCGAGGTTTTGCAGGAACAGCGGACAGGCGACGATAAGGGGAATAAGTCGGGAGCGATCAGTCATGCGCTCCCTTTTACCGCAAAACTCGGCATCCGCACAACGGGGCATCGGCACAGCGCCACGAGGGCCCGCAGGGCCCGCGCTACGCTCGCGCCGCGCCGGAACCTTGAGCGCAACCGCCGCGCCTTACGCCGTGCCTGGAATGCGTTGCCTGCGGAACGCCCCGTCGCATAACACGCTGTGGCACTCGCTGAAGAACGACCCGGAGCAGCTCGACTGGAACCTTCGGATGCAGCGCTACCACGTCCCGGTTCATCAAGCCCCCCGCCCTCGCCCCTCCTCGAGCGCCCGGCGCAACGACAGCGCGATTCCCTGCGCGGCAAGCCGCACCTCATCGAGTGCCGGGAAGGTCGGCGCGATCCGCAGATGCCGGTCGTCCGGGTCCTGCCCATACGGATACGCCGCGCCCGCCGGCGTCAGCACGAGTCCCGCCGCGCCGGCCAGCGCCACGGTGCGCTTCGCGAAGCCCGGCGGCGTGTAGAGGCTGATGAAGTAGCCGCCCGCCGGGGCGTTCCACGTCACGCCCGGCAGGTCGCCGAGCTGCTCGTCGAAAGCCGCTGCGACCGCAGCGAATTTCGGGCTCACCAGCGCGCGATGACGCTCCATCAATCGTTCCAATCCCGCGCGGTCGCGCAGGAAACGCACGTGGCGCAACTGGTTCAGCTTGTCCGGTCCAATCGTGCGCACCGATACGCGCTGCTGCCACCAGTCCACGTTGCGGCGCGAGCCGGCCAGAAACGCCATGGCGCCGCCGCCGATCGTCACTTTCGAGAGCGACGCAAACACCAGCGCCCGGTCCTCGTGGCCAGCCGCAGCGCAGGCATCGAGTACGTTAAGCGTGGCGTGCCGCTGCTCTGTCAGATGGTGAAACCGGTAAGCATCGTCCCACAACAGCCGGAAGTCCGGCGCCGCAGCCGGCATCGCCGCCAGACGCCGCACCACCTTGTCCGAGTAGATCGTGCCGCTCGGGTTGCTGTAAAGCGGCACGCACCAGATACCCTTGATCGCCGGATCGCCTGCGACCTGCGCTTCGACGAAGTCCATGTCCGGGCCGTCGTCGTTCATCGGCACGCTGATCATGCGGATGCCGAGCGCCGCACAGATCGCGAAGTGCCGGTCGTAGCCCGGCACCGGGCACAGAACGGCGACGTCCTCGCGCTTGCGCCACGCGTCGCCGCCCGGCACGCCGAACAACATCGCAAACGCCAGCATGTCATGCATCAGTTCGAGGCTCGAATTGCCGGCCGCCACCACCTGATCCGCCGGCACGTCGAGCAGCGCCGCACCGAACTCGCGC
>JBEKNG010000589.1:0-4256 GCA_049523075.1 Paraburkholderia sp. | reverse complement strand
CAAGCCACGCGATCAGCACGCCGTTGACGAGCCCGGGAATCAGGCAGACCACGATGGTGAGCGGGATGGACACGATCAGGATCCACGGTGAGCCGCTGCCGAACAGCGTGAACTGTGCGACACAGACCGCCGCGAGTCCCATCACGAAGCCCGCGGACAGATCGATGCCGGCCGTGATGATCACGAAGGTCTGGCCGATAGCCAGCAGCAGTGGAGCGGCGGCGGCAAGACCGATGGATTGCAGGTTGTAGGCGTTAAAAAGAAACGACCGATGAGCCGAGACTTGCGCATACGCCTCGAAAAAAGCCAGCAGGGCGCACAGGAACAGCCACGGCCATAGCTTGGTAATCAGCGCGATCTTGTCGAGACGCGAGTTATCCATGGAGTCATCCGCGTTATCAGGAGCATCAGGAGCAGAATCCGCGCGCGCAGCCGCGCACGCGGTGAGAACCATCTATGATTTTCAGCCGGTCCGGTTCGGCTAGTTCGAATAGATGTACTGCTGCATGTCGGGCTGGTCGATATTGTTTTTATCGAGAACCTCGAAACCCGTGCTCTTGAGGGTGGGGACTTTCTTGCCATGAATCACGTCAGCAGCGAACTTGACGCCGTAGTAGCCGATTTCGTCCGGGCGCTGTGCAATCGCGATGTCGACGAGGCCGCTCTTGATTTGCTTGTCGATGCCCGGCACCGCATCGAATACGACCACTTTGACCACGCCTTGTTTGCCGGCCGCCTTGACCCCTTGGGCCGCGCCGCTGCCGGAGAAGGTGTTGGCGCCGAATACGCCGGCCAGATTCGGGTTGCGTGCCAGTACCGCGGCGACGTGGGCAGCGGCCTGGTTGGCGTCATCCTCGTTGTACAGCGTCTGCAGCACGCTGATGTTCGGGTGCTTCTTCATCTCCTCCGCGAAGCCCTCGGCGCGCGCATCGGTGCTCGAGATCCCCGGCTTGTTGTTCTCGCAATAGACCGTGCCCTTGTCGCCGATGGCCTTGGCCAACGCCCGCGCTGCGACGCGACCTCCTTCCAGGTTGTCCGAAGCAATATAGGAAAGGGGGAAGTCCGCATCGCCTTTGCCGGTCTGGTAGTGGCCATCGCCGATATAGGTGTCGACGGTAATGACCTTGATGCCGGCGTCGGCGGCTTCCTTGAGCGGTTGAATAAGCTGTTGCTTGTCGACCGGCGAAATCAGCAGTACGTCAGGATGTTTGGCGATAAACGCCTTGAGGATCGGCACTTGTTCACTGGTGTTCCATTCTTTGGGAACCTGGAACAGCAACTCGACGTTTTCTTCTTTGGCGGCCCGTTCCGCGCCGCGATGCATCGTGAAGTAAAACGGATCAACCACGCCGGGCAGGAGAGCCACTACCGGATGAGCAGCATCCGCGTGCGCCAGTCCCGACAGCGAACAGACGATGATCGTTGAAACGGCAACCATACAGCGGGAAACGAATCGCTTCATTTTGTCTTCCTCCAGTTTTTGAGTCCGACTTGCGACGCCCGACTTGTTCTGCGCGCTCCGTGGCGACTGCAATCGGCTGTCGGCCAGTATAGGCGCGAGCGGTGTCGGTGACCATTCGATTGACAACGCTTGTTGCGCTGTAATTGATAGGCCGTCGATAAACAACGGTGATGTTTAGTAATTTAGCGAAATATTCCGATGGCATGCGTTATAGCCAATTAACTGCTTTGGTCAGTTAAAATTTCGGTAACATTTTGTTACTCAAAGAAACATTTTGCTATCAGTTCTTATCGTGTCTGGGGACTTTGAACCGGGTTGCATGGGTTCGACCCGCCAGACTGATTCCCTGTCGGGGCTCACCACGGCCCCGCGTTAAGCCGACGCGTGCAGCGTCGTCGGGGGATGCAAGTCGACACTGCCGCGTCAATTCAAAACTGGAATGCGGATTATCAAAATGAACATGAAACGGCTGGCGACACAGTTGGCAGGCATTGCCTGCGTCGCCACACTGGCGGGGTGTGCAACCAATGACCAAGGCGTCCTCGTCGTCGATCCGAATAAGGTCAACGCGATTATCACAGGGGCGCTGACGCCGCCGCCACCACCGCCTCCGCCCGTGATCGTCGAGGAAGCGTACGTGCCCGGCCCCAACGATGTTTATATCGCGGCGGTGGAAGAGCGCGATGTCGTTTTTGTTGGCGGCGACACCTTCATCTGGTATGTCGGGCCGGACGGGCATCGGCACCGGCGTTTCTATGCACACGGCGATCATCGCCACGACGTTTTCGCTCGCCGCGACGAACTGCACCGGGTGATGGCGCATCACGACGGTCACTTGCCTGACCACGCCATTGCAGCGCACGGTCCGGATGGACACCCGGGCGGGCGTCCCGGCGTTGCGCCGATGAATCATGCCGCGCTCGCGGGCAAGCCGCCTGCGCCAGCGGCGAAACCGGCGCCTTCTAGCAAGGAAGTGAAGAAGTCCTAACGGTCAAGTTCCGTTTGATGGCGTGCGGTCCTCGCCCCGGGGTTCGCGTGGGCAGGGGCGAGGTCGCATGCCAGTGACGAGTAGAGCGCTGCAGGCGAACGTCGGAAACGTACGTCCTTACGAATTCGGGTACAGCGTGTCTCGCGGGAAAAACATGCGCGGCTCAAAAGCCGGCAATCTCACGCTGGCGCCTGCCGCCGTGAGGATGACATTGCAGGTCTGATCGATCCGCTTACCTTTCCGGTAAATGAACGCGCCGGGGCCGCCATCACATTCGGGAGTGTGTTCGACGAGGCGCAGTTCACGCCCGTTCGAAATGGATCTCGTGATGACGAACCCGCCGGCATAGGCTGCGGTTACGCCGACGAGGACGGCTACTCCGATTACGACTTTCGCGATCTGCATGATGGAGATCTCCGGGGTCGGCTAGGTGGTACGTACCGGCTGGCCGCCGACGGGCCGGAGCCGGTGCGAGAATGCAACTATTCCTGCGACGTCGACAACATCCGCTCCACATACCGCGCAATTATGTTGAGTCTGGCCGCAAACGCTTGCCACACATAGACGGTGTAGCGAAAAATCACCAGTATACCGTCAAAAATACCGTCACCTGACAGTGTCTGTAGCGAGACGGAGGTAGACCGTATTGGATGGACGTATCACGTCATGGGGTCATCATGTGGTGGCCTCGTCGCTCTTACCCCCGCACGGTACCAACAAGCGACGCGAGGGTCCGTCTTTATCTTGATCGATTCCCACGGATGATGAGCGCAGAGGTTCGGCATGTGATGCCTCAATTCGTGCGTACATGCGGTGTAAAACGGGCACTCTCGGCGTTTATCGGATACGTCAACGGATGACGTTTCGGAAAAACCGTCATCTTTGAGGTGCAACGACGTAAAGTGCAGCGCGGCGTGGAGTTTCTGGTGGCCGAAGTCGAACTCTTCGGCGTTGGTGCCACGGTGACCGTAAGACAGAATTTGATCTCGCCCGATCGTGTCGGGCTTCCCCCCGGCGGTTGACAAAATGCGGCAGCAGGACAGCTCGCGGATGATATCTCTGAGAGCTGTGGCACGAGTCGTCTCGTTGATTTGCTCCAGTCGATCCAACGTATCCAATTCAAAAAGAGGATTGTCCCGTCGACGGACCATGCTGCTGCGCATGAGGCTGGTTATGTGTTTGACGGCATTACCCATCGCCTCGTCGTTGGGGAAATGGTCGTCGGTTTGACGAAGCAGAGTCTCAATCAAATTCCACGATTGAGTGAGGTGGTGCGATGTTAGATGTGCCACGGTCGAACGCCTGCTCGCCGAATTGACTGCCTTCACCCCGTGAAGGATTCTCCAAAGGCCAGCGGGGGGATCCCTGTCCTGCAAGGCAGCAATTCCACACGCGATCGCGTCGTTGTCATTGATGTCAGGGACGATACGGCGGCAAAGCTTTAGAAGCAGTTGATAGGGCGCGATTTTAGGTATCTTTGAAAACTGCTTATAGGTATAAAGGTACCGGGATTCGATCATCCAGGCCAAGCCCTCCATGATTTCCAGAGTCCCAACTTCAGCTACAACAATTTCCTCGCTCGAACCCACCTGTATTCCGCATTCGACGAGTGTTGCCTTTTCCTCGTCTTCACCAGGAAGGCAGGCTGCCAGCGGCGTCTCGCGAGTGGTTGCACTGACGACTGAAAAATCTGCTCGCTCTTCCGACAACGGCCCGCCGTTAACTCGTTGCTGCCTTGCCGTAGCACGGTACGAATGGGTGCGCATCACGGCGTTGTTCGCGTTGTCGTTCAGCTTCTGCGATGCA
>JBEKNG010000588.1:0-4260 GCA_049523075.1 Paraburkholderia sp. | reverse complement strand
TGATTGGCGGTGCGTCGTTGAAGGACCAGGATTTCCTGGCAATCTGCAAGGCAGCTGGCGCGGTGAGCGTCACGCAGTAAGCAGGCTGTCCGGCGAGCAAGACCCATTGCGTGCGGTGCGCCTTGTGCCGCGCGATTAAATAAGACTCAGGTGAGTGTGATGCTGGTTTTCAAAACATTGATTATCGTCGTTCAGTTGTTGTCGGCGCTTGGGGTCATCGGCCTCGTGTTGCTGCAGCACGGTAAGGGCGCAGATATGGGCGCTGCTTTCGGCAGCGGCGCATCGGGCAGTTTGTTCGGTGCGACGGGCTCGGCGAACTTTCTGTCACGTACCACCGCAGTGCTCGCAGCGATCTTTTTTATCAGCACGCTGACCCTCACGTACCTCGGCTCATATCACGCCAAGCCTTCTGCAGGCTTGCTCGGCACGGTAGCGACCGCTCCGGCTGCAACGTCGCCGGCAGCAGCACCGGCTGGTGCATCGGGTGCGGTGCCGGTGGTGCCCGCATCGACGCCGGGCCAGGACGTGCCGAAATAAATTTTCGGGAAAAGTGGCCGTGGTGCGTTGAACAAACTGTTTAAACCAGTTACAATTCAAGTCTTGAAGCGATTCGCGGGTTTTACAAGTTGATTTCCCGGATTGCAGTAGTGCCGACGTGGTGAAATTGGTAGACACGCTATCTTGAGGGGGTAGTGGCGAAAGCTGTGCGAGTTCGAGTCTCGCCGTCGGCACCAATGTTATCTAAAAATGCCAGCCGCTTGCTTCGCTTCGGCTGGCATTTTCGCTTCTGCTTGGTGTTTGCGTTAAGCTTGCAGCGTCAAGCGCGCCGAAGTGATTTCGTGCCGGGTGATTCTGTCCCTGGCGGCACTCAGAACCAACCGATTGAGGATAGTCTTGAACCTCGCAGCCTATTACCCCGTCTTGTTGTTCCTCCTGGTGGGCACTGGTTTAGGCGTAGCACTGGTCAGTATTGGCAAGATCCTCGGTCCGAGCAGGCCCGATACCGAGAAGAACGCACCGTATGAGTGCGGCTTCGAAGCGTTCGAAGATGCGCGCATGAAATTCGATGTGCGCTACTATCTCGTCGCCATTCTCTTCATCATTTTCGATCTTGAAACCGCGTTCCTGTTCCCGTGGGGCGTAGCCCTTCGCGACATCGGCTGGCCCGGCTTCATGGCGATGATGATTTTCCTGCTCGAGTTCCTGCTGGGCTTCGCCTACATCTGGAAGAAGGGCGGCCTGGACTGGGAATGATGGATTAATCGCCGGTTTGCGTGGGTGGCGAGTGCTAGCCGCCCCGTCTGGAGTGGAAAGCAAATGAGTATCGAAGGGGTCTTGAAGGAAGGGTTTGTCACCACCACGGCTGACAAGCTGATCAACTGGACGCGCACCGGCTCGCTGTGGCCGATGACGTTCGGTCTTGCGTGTTGCGCGGTCGAGATGATGCATGCGGGCGCAGCCCGTTATGACCTCGACCGTTTCGGCGTGGTGTTTCGTCCGAGTCCGCGCCAGTCGGACGTGATGATCGTCGCCGGCACGTTGTGCAACAAGATGGCGCCCGCTCTGCGCAAGGTCTACGACCAGATGGCCGAACCGCGCTGGGTGATCTCGATGGGTTCGTGTGCGAACGGCGGCGGCTACTATCATTATTCGTATTCGGTGGTTCGTGGTTGCGATCGAATCGTTCCGGTCGACGTCTATGTGCCAGGTTGCCCTCCAACCGCAGAAGCGCTGGTCTATGGCGTGATCCAGCTACAAGCGAAGATCCGTCGCACCAACACTATCGCCCGTCAATAAGGCCAAAGCCTCCCCACAATATGGCAAGCAAACTCGAGACCCTGAAAGCGAACCTCGAGGCGGCCTTTGGCGGTCGCCTGCTGAGCATCACCGAAGCAATCGGCGAGCTCACAATCGTTGTGAGTGCTAGAGAATATCAAGATATTGCGACGCAGCTCCGCGACGATTTGTCGCTGCGCTTCGAGCAACTGGTTGACCTGTGCGGTGTCGACTACCAAACGTACGGCGACGGCGCCTACGACGGTCCGCGTTTCGCCGCGGTGTTGCATCTGCTGTCAGTATCGAACAACTGGCGTTTGCGTGTGCGCGTGTTCGCGCAGAACGACGATGTGCCGCTGATTCCTTCGATCGTAGACGTCTGGAATTCGGCCAACTGGTACGAGCGCGAAGCCTTCGACCTGTACGGGATCGTCTTCGAGGGTCACCCGGACCTACGCCGTATTCTGACCGACTACGGTTTCATCGGTCACCCGTTCCGCAAGGATTTCCCCGTCTCCGGCTACGTCGAAATGCGCTACGACCCGGAAGAGAAGCGCGTCGTCTATCAGCCTGTGACGATCGAGCCGCGGGAAATCACGCCGCGCGTGATCCGCGAGGATCGCTATGGCGGTCTGAAACACTAAGAGAACGCCATGGCAGAGATCAAAAACTACACGCTCAACTTCGGTCCGCAGCACCCGGCCGCGCACGGTGTGCTGCGCCTTGTGCTCGAACTCGACGGCGAAGTGATCCAGCGCGCCGACCCGCATATCGGCCTCCTGCACCGCGCCACCGAGAAGCTCGCGGAAACCAAGACGTTCATCCAGTCCGTGCCGTACATGGATCGTCTCGACTACGTGTCGATGATGGTCAACGAGCACGGCTACGTGATGGCCATTGAAAAGCTGCTCGGCATCGACGTGCCGATGCGTGCGAAATATATCCGCGTGCTGTTCGACGAAATCACGCGTGTGCTGAACCACCTGATGTGGATCGGCTCGCACGCGCTCGACGTTGGCGCGATGGCGGTGTTTCTGTATGCGTTCCGCGAGCGCGAAGACCTGATGGACGTGTATGAAGCGGTGTCCGGTGCCCGGATGCACGCGGCCTATTATCGTCCGGGTGGCGTGTATCGCGACCTGCCGGAAGCCATGCCGCAGTACAAAGCATCGAAGATTCGCAACGCGAAGGCGCTGTCGAAGATGAACGAGACCCGCCAGGGTTCGTTGCTCGACTTCATCGACGACTTTTTCACGCGTTTCCCGCATTGTGTCGACGAATACGAAACGCTCCTGACCGACAACCGGATCTGGAAACAGCGTCTGGTCGGTATCGGCGTGGTGAGCCCGGAGCGTGCGTTGCAACTCGGCATGACCGGCGCGATGTTGCGCGGCTCGGGCATCGAGTGGGATCTGCGTAAGAAGCAACCGTATGAAGTGTATGACAGGCTGGATTTCGACATTCCGGTGGGCGTGAACGGCGATTGTTACGACCGCTACCTGGTTCGCGTCGAAGAAATGCGTCAATCAACTCGAATTGCGAAACAATGCATTGAGTGGTTGCGCAGCAATCCGGGGCCCGTAATGATCGACAATCATAAGATTGCGCCGCCGTCGCGCGTCGGCATGAAGTCGAACATGGAAGAGCTGATTCACCACTTCAAGCTCTTTACGGAAGGCTTTCATGTGCCGGAAGGTGAGGCGTACGCGGCAGTCGAACACCCAAAGGGCGAGTTCGGCATCTATCTGATCTCGGACGGCGCGAACAAGCCGTACCGTCTGAAGATTCGTGCGCCGGGTTACGCGCATCTGGCCGCGCTCGACGAAATGGCGCGCGGTCACATGATCGCCGACGCTGTGACGATTATCGGCACACAGGACATCGTGTTCGGCGAAATCGATCGTTAAGAGCGGTTTTCATCGTGGCGTGCGCGTCGCAGCCGTAGCGTGCGCGCGTCAAGCAAAGGAACGCCGGGTCTGTCGCAACATGCAGCATGCGACAGGTTTTCGTTCGGTAGGAATTGAAAGAGTCGTGTCTGAAAATGATCTCAGCTGAAGGCCTGAAAGAAATCGATCGTGCGATCGCGAAGTATCCCGCCGGTCAGCAACAGTCCGCCGTCATGGCGGCGTTGGCCGTGGCTCAGGAAGAGCATGGCTGGCTGACGCCCGAACTCATGCAGTTCGTCGCGGACTATCTCGGCATGCCCGCAGTCGCCGTGCAGGAGGTCGCGACCTTCTACACGATGTACGAGACGTCGCCGGTCGGTAAGCACAAGATCACGCTCTGCACGAACCTGCCGTGCCAGCTCGGCCCGGACGGCGGCTCGGAAGGCGCTGCTGAATACCTGAAGCAGAAGCTCGGCATCGACTTCGGCGAAACCACGTCCGACGGCAAGTTCACCTTGAAAGAAGGTGAGTGCATGGGCTCGTGCGGCGACGCGCCGGTGATGCTGGTGAA
Source organism: Paraburkholderia sp. (assembly GCA_049523075.1). Lineage (GTDB taxonomy): Bacteria > Pseudomonadota > Gammaproteobacteria > Burkholderiales > Burkholderiaceae > Paraburkholderia. The sequence goes on along the minus strand of JBEKNG010000588.1, from coordinate 27 downwards.
CAACCATCGCATGTGCAGCTTCATGAG
>JBEKNG010000587.1:0-4260 GCA_049523075.1 Paraburkholderia sp. | reverse complement strand
TGGCCGCCGGCAAATAGAGCTCGGAGGCTTGCTGGGAGCGCTCGGCCGCGGCTGGCCGCAACATCGAAAGCGTGCCGGTCGGCTGGGCATTTGCGTGCACCCCGGTGATCACATTCGCCCCTCCTTCGCCCCCCGTCTGTGCCGCATGACTTCGCGCTGTCCCGCAGGCCATCGCGAACGCACCACGCATAGGCCGCAGCGCCCCCGTCAGCGACAGCTCGCCGGCAAATTCCCGATACATCAGCGATTCCACCGGGATCTGTCCGCTCGCGGCCAGAATGCCCAGCGCAATAGGCAGATCAAAGCGGCCAGACTCCTTCGGCAGGTCGGCAGGGGCGAGATTGACGGTGATGCGGCGAACCGGGAAGTCGAAGCCGCAGTTCTGTAGCGCGGCGCGCACGCGTTCGCGGCTTTCGCGCACTTCGAGATCGGGGAGGCCGACGATCGAAAAGGAGGGTAATCCATTGGCGAGGTGGACCTCGACCGTTACTTCGGGCGCACGGCCAGAGGCCGGCGCGCGACTGCGCACCACGGCAAGCGACATGTTTTCTCCCGTCAGACGGCGTGCCGGCGGCGCGCGCGACTCCCTAAAACGCTGATGACGTCACGGCTCGCTTGCCTGTGATGTGCAGCATTCAGTTCGGCTTCAGGACGTGTGCGTCACCGGCAGCTTCTGTTCGAGCTCGGCCACGCGCCGCTCCAGCTCCTCGAGCCGGGCGCGCGTGCGCACCAGCACCTGGGTCTGGGTATCGAATTCCTCGCGCGTGACCAGATCGAGCCTCGAGAAGCCCTGCGACAGCATGGCCTTGACGTTGCGTTCGACATCCTTGGCCGGCGAGTTCTTGAGCAGATCGCTCACGCGCGACTGCAAATCGTTGAAGACGTCGTTCGGTTGTTTCATGGTGTTCCCTTTGAGTGCACAAAAAGTGTGCATATTTCATTACGTCTGTGCTCCGGTCCGTTCCATGAGCGATTCTGGTGCATGGCTGCCTGACCACTGCCGGTGCATGTGCGCCTTTGGTGCGCGCTTTCGCATTCGGAGCCTGCGAACACTCTAGCAACGATCCAGGCGGCGCGCCACCGTCCCTTGACCACGTTGGCCGTCCGGCCAGGGGGCGCGTGAGGGGCTTCCAGGGACCGGTTCCAAGGACTATAACCCCAACATGGCATGCGAGTTGCTGTTACTGCCCCGCGCGCACTGCCGGGACGTTGTTACCGGTGCTGCATCGGATGCGGTCGAACACCAGCCGCAGATCGACGCAACAGGTCAGGGGAAACAAGGTTACGCAAACGGGTTACGCAACTACAGCGAGGATTTCATGAAACTGATTACCGCAATCATCAAGCCGTTCAAGCTCGATGAGGCGCGCGAAGCCTTGTCGGCAATCGGCGTCTCCGGAATCACGGTGACAGAAGTGAAGGGCTTCGGGCGCCAGAAAGGCCACACCGAGCTGTACCGCGGCGCAGAGTACGTCGTCGATTTCCTGCCGAAAGTGAAGATCGAGGCTGCGGTCTCGGACGACATCGTCGACCAGGCAATCGAAGCACTCGAACGTGCGGCACGCACCGGCAAGATTGGCGACGGCAAGATTTTTGTCACGCCGATCGAGCAAGTGATTCGGATTCGCACCGGGGAGACCGGGGCGGACGCCCTGTAATTAGAACGATAGCGACTAGCTACAAGAGGAAAAGAAGATGCGCAAATTATTGATGTCCCTGCTGATGGCCGGATCGCTGATCGCGAGCGGTATCGGCGCCGCCCTGGCGGACGACGCTTCCGCACCCGCAGCCGCCTCGGCACCTGCCGATACGACGGCGAGTGCGCCGGCAGCGGACGCTTCCGCGCCGGCTGCCGCTGCTTCGGCACCGGCAACTGCCGCAGCCGCACCTGATGCATCGGCCGCCGCAGCAGCCGCACCGGCTGCACCGACCGCGCCGTTCTCGGTCGACTCGTCGAAGATCAACTCCGGCGACACCGCCTGGATGCTGACCTCCACCGCGCTCGTGCTGTTCATGACGATCCCGGGCCTGGCTCTCTTCTACGGCGGCATGGTCCGCAAGAAGAACGTGCTCGCGACGCTGATGCAAAGCTTCGCGATCACCTGCGTCGTGACAATCGTCTGGGTGGTGGTGGGCTATAGCATTGCCTTCACGCCTGGCGGCATGTTCATCGGCGGCTTCTCGCGCGTCTTCATGTCCGGCATGAACTATATACATGGCGACAAGGCGACCACGCTGACGGTGAGCCACCTGGCCCCGACGATCCCGGAAACGGTCTACTGCGTGTATCAGATGACCTTCGCGATCATCACGCCGGCGCTGATCACGGGTGCCTTTGCTGACCGCATGAAGTTCTCGGCGATGCTGGTGTTCATGACGCTGTGGTCGATCATCGTCTACTCGCCGATCGCTCACATGGTCTGGGAACCGACCGGCTGGCTGTCCGCAGCAGGCATCCTCGACTTCGCAGGCGGCACGGTGGTGCACATCAACGCCGGTATCGCTGGTCTCGTGTGCTGCCTGGTGCTCGGCAAGCGCGTCGGCTACGGCAAGGAAGTGATGGCTCCGCACAACCTCACGCTGACGCTGATCGGTGGCGCGATGCTGTGGGTGGGCTGGTTTGGTTTCAATGCAGGTTCCGCAGTGGCAGCAGACGGCCGTGCCGGCTTCGCGATGTTCGCAACGCAAGTCGCAACGGCAGCCGCAGCACTCGCATGGATGTTTGCTGAATGGATCGCCAAGGGCAAGCCGTCGGTGCTCGGTATCGTGTCGGGCGCGGTCGCGGGTCTGGTGGCAATTACGCCGGCATCGGGCTTCGTCGGTATCGCCGGCTCGCTGGTGATCGGTATCGCCGCTGGCGTGATCTGCTTCTGGTCGGCGACGTGGTTGAAGGGCAAGCTCGGCTATGACGATTCGCTCGACTGCTTCGGCGTGCACTGCGTCGGCGGTATCGTCGGTGCACTGCTGACCGGCGTGTTCGCAGTCAAGGACATCGGTGGCTCGGACGGCAGCGTGATCCTGCAGGCCAAGGGCGTCCTGACGACCCTGATCTACAGCGGCGTGGTGAGCTTCGTCCTGCTGAAGGCCATTGACCTGGTGATGGGTATCCGCGTGACTGAAGAAGAGGAACGCGAAGGTCTGGACGTGAGCCTGCACGGCGAGCACGTCGAATAAGGTTTCAAGGGTTTCAGGTTTTACGAATCACGATCACGAATCAAGCGCAGCGACTTTGGCCCGCCTTCTGGCGGGCCTTTTTCTTGGTACTTTCTGGCCTGCTGTTCCCGGATGAATCGCGCTAAACTGGTCTGGAGGAGCCGTTTCGCGGGCTATCGTGCCGATAGGGAGAAACCATCCGTCCCTGCTTGCGAATGGAGAAACCGTCCCCAAATGGACGGAGCATTTGCTCTACAATCTTTTTTCTCCAGTCTGCGAGTGATCAATGGTTCCGCACCTAGTTACGGCGTTAAACGGCCCGCTGCTCGATCTCGAGCGGAAGATCCTCGACGCTACACCCGCCATCGAACGCTGGTTCCGTCTTGAATGGCAGGAACATACGCCGCCGTTCTATTGCTCAGTCGATCTGCGTAACGCGGGCTTCAAGCTCGCGCCGGTCGACACGAATCTGTTCCCCGGCGCGTTCAACAACCTGCCGCAGGAAGTGTTGCCGCTTGCCGTGCAGGCGGCCATGGCCTCGATCGAAAAGATCTGTCCGGACGCGAAGAACCTGCTGGTCATTCCGGAGCGTCACACTCGCAACGCGTTTTATCTGGAGAATGTCGCGCGTCTGGCCACCATCATGCGCCAGGCTGGACTGAACGTGCGTTTCGGCACGCTCGACGAGAGCATTGTCGGACCGGTCACCATTGCGCTGTCGGACGGTCAGAAGATCGTCCTCGAACCGCTCGAACGCACGCCGCGCCGCCTCGGGCTGAAGAACTTCGATCCGTGTTCGATTCTCCTGAACAATGATCTTTCTGGCGGCATCCCGCCGATCCTCGAAAACCTGCACGAGCAATACGTGCTGCCGCCGCTGCATGCAGCGTGGGCGGTACGGCGCAAATCGACGCATTTTTCCTGCTATGACGACGTCGCGAAGAAATTCGCGAAGATGGTCGAGATCGACCCATGGATGATCAATCCGTACTTCGCGCATGTCGAAGGAGTTGATTTCCAGGAGCGCACCGGTGAAGAGGCGCTCGCCGATGCGATTGACGGCGTGCTGAAGAAGATTGCCAAGAAGTATCGCGAGTACGGCATCTC
>JBEKNG010000586.1:0-4261 GCA_049523075.1 Paraburkholderia sp. | reverse complement strand
ACATCGGCTTGCGTATAGCCGGTGCGCACGCCAAGCGTGTGCAGTTCCATGATTTCGCGTGCGAGGTTCTCGTTGAGCCCGCGCCTGTTGTCGGGATTGCGTTGTTCCGCCCGCAGCGCGGCCATGCTGTCGGGCCCTACGGAGCGTGTCTGATCGAGGAAGAGCTGCATCGCAGGATGACGCTCCACCGCGACCAGCATGTCGTCGAAGCGCCCCAGCACATGTGGGCGGATCGCTTCCATTTCGAACGCGCCGGCCAGCGCCGCAACCTGCGGCTTTTCTATGGATACGGCGAAGTGATTCGCCCAGAAATGCACCAGCCGGTCGATGAACGGCGTCGAACTCGTCAATGCGCTGTTGACGCGCGCATCCACTGCTGTGCGATAGATATCGCGGATTTCGCCGCGGATCGCCTTATTGGCGGCCAGTTTTACAGCCTGATTCGCGGCCGGGTCGGCATTCGCGTTGGCATTCGTGGTGGCGCTGGCATTCGTGCTAGCGTTGGCATTCGTGCTAGCGCTCGCGTTCTGCTGGCGTTGCTCGCCCAGTTGAGTTGCGAGCGCCACTGCCGTCGGCTGCCCCGCCCATGCCGCAGGCAGCGGCTGATACTGCTCGAATTGCGTGAGCAGCCATGCTTTCGGGTCGGCCGGCGGCGTATCGTCCGGACGAGCGCCGAGACCGAAACGGTTCAATGCAATTGCCGCGGCGTTGTCGCCAGGTGACGTAACCATGCGCGTTCCTTCGAGCGTTGCGTACCTTCTTTAAACGCCCGTGGCCGCCGTTTCCGTCGCTGCTTGCAAAAGTTTTTACGCGTGCGGTCCGCGATCGCCCAACTCTGTTGCCAGGTGCCGCAGATGCCGCAGGTGCCACAGATACTCAGGTGCTCAAATGCTCACTCGCTCGCTCGCGGCCCCTGGCTAGCCGCCTCGTTCGCTCCCGGGTTCGCGGCCAGCTTGCCCTTCGCCCCTAACGCAGGCGGCTGCTCACGCCACTGGCCGGCCTGCTTCAGTCCTTCGGCAAACTTGACGCGCTCCTCGGGTGTGAGCGTCGCCGCGAAATCAGCGACGCGGCTCTCGACCTCCGTGCGTAGCGCGATATCCGCGTCACGCGTGTGCTGCAGCGCTGCATCCAGCGCAACGTGATCGAACTGCGGCGCGGCCAGCAACACCAGTACTTCGTGACGTCCTTCCCGACCCTCGCGCGCATAGTCCTTACCGCCGCGGCGGGCTTCCTTGAGCGCCGCAAGGAACTCCTTCTGACGCTCCGGTGAGAGTCCGTCCGTAGCGAATCGCAGCGCCGTGTGTGACGGCGGCGCCTTGGCGACCTTGTCATGCGTGGCGAACCATTGATACGCACCACCCGCGATGCCACCCAGCAAAAACACGTTGAGTAAGAACGAACCCGCTAAAAGAATCTTCCATGTACGGTCGCTCATTCGCCGCTCCAGTCGGCGTTCGAACCGTCGAAGCTCGAAGTCATGTACGACGACGAGTCATGCACCTGCGGCGGCGTGCCGCTCAGGACAAAAAACGACACGGCAAAAGCGCCCGCCAGGCCGCCCACGAGCCCAATGCCGGCAAACGCGGCGCCCTGCCACCAGAGCCGCCCACGATGTCTCGCCGGACGCCGTGCAGGCGCCGTGGCAACGATGCGCTCGACGCAGGCGCGTTCCGGCGGCGCGACGGTATGGCTCGTGAGCCACGCATCGAGGCCAGCCGACTCGGCCAGCAAGGTGTCGGCCTCGCCCCGGTGAAGATCGGCCCAGGCCTGCGCCGCAGCGCGTTCCTCGTCCGGCCACCGGCGCGGATCGGCGCCATAGGCGTCGACGATGGTACGAAATCTCTCAGGTGTCATGGCATGTCCTTGCTAAAGCCGCTGCCGGCCAGTTGTGCGCGCAGATTGCAGCGGGCGCGCGCGAGCAAACTTTCGAGGGCGTCGACCGTGATGCCCATCATCGCGGCAGCTTCGATATTCGAAAGCTCCTGGTAGTAGTTGAGTACCAGAGCTTCGCGCTGCCGAACCGGCAGCGCAGCAAGCGCCGTGCGCACGCGTTCGTCGCGCACACGGGCTTCAAGTTTCATGTCGGGTAAAGCCTGCGGATCGGCCTCGTCCGGCAGTTCGGCCACCGGGTCTTCGCGACGCCCCCGCAAGCGGTCATAACAGAGGTTCAACGCCACGCGGTGGATCCACGTGTCAAAGCGCGCTTCACCCTCTTTCCAATGGGGCGCCTGTTTCCAGATACGCACAAAAGCCTCCTGTGCGACGTCTTCCGCTTCCATACGGTCTCCCAACATGCGCGTCGCGAGCGCGAGCAGACGCGGCAGCTTGCGCGACACCAGGGTGCGCACAGCCGCCGGATCCTGCTCGCCGACCCGCGCGACGAGTTCCGCATCGGGATCGCGCTCGCTCAAGGAGCGCCATTCCGTGGCATGCGCGGCCGCCGCTGCCGCCGCTGCGCCCAGGCATATCGTGTCGCGACACGAGCGTTTCTCACTTGCCGTTGCTCCGAGAGGTGCGCTTTGCGCCTGCTTTAAAGCTTGTTATCAATCCGGGTCTTCAATATACGCGTCGGCAGTATGGTATTACGCCCGCCACGCCGGCACCTTGGGGGTTGCCGGCTAGCGGCGCTAACGGCCGTTTGGTCTTAAACGCGGCTGCCCGGAAAAATCCGTCGCCTATTTTTTGCGGCTGCGTAAATAATCTGAAGGGTCGCGTGGCGGACGCGAATGGCCTCGTCCTCCCATCCAGCCGCGGCTCGCGCTATGCTGTGACCCTGAACGCGTGACGCCCTGCAACTCTCGCCCACCCCAAGCCACCGTGCCGCTAGCCCGCCCTCCCGAACTACCCGACCACGACGACGCCCACTCGCTGGCGCGGCGCTATCCACGTGGGATGCACATCGAACCCCACTCGCACACCTGGGCGCAGGTCCTGTACGCCGTGGAGGGTGTCATGTGGGTCGAAGTCGGCCGCGAGGCGCTGGTAGTACCGCCGCAGCGCGCCGTATGGCTGCCGGCCGGGACGGTGCACTCGATCCACATGATGAGCGAAGTGGAGATGCGCAATATCTATCTGCACAAGCGCAACGTTCAGCACCTCAGCAATCAAAGCGACGTCTTCGAAATCAACGGCTTGCTGCGCGAGCTGATCACCACCATCGCCGAATTCGAACATACCCGCGCCCGCGACAGCGCCTATCTGGAGGTGGCGTACAAGCTCGCCATGCTGGAACTGGGGCACGCGCCCCGCTCCTCCTTGCGCATTCCGCTACCGGACGCGTCCGACCGCCGGCTCGACGCGCTATGCCGGGCGGTGATCGGCAATCCGTCGATTGCCATCAGTTTCGAGCAGCACGCCGCCTCGGTGGGCGCGAGTGTACGCACGCTCGCGCGGCTGTTCACGCGCGAACTCGGTATCGGCTTTTCCGAGTGGCGGCGCCAGGTGCAACTGGCCGTGGCTGTGTCCGGATTGGCCGAAGGCCGGTCGGTCAGCAGCATCGCGCGCGATCTCGGCTACCTGCCGAGCAGCTTCAGCGACATGTTCCGGCGCGAACTCGGCGCCCCGCCCACCGAATTCGATCCGCAGGAAACCCTCAGTAACGCGCGCGAAGAAACCAGCGCCCAGGCCAGCAAATAGCCGTTGGGCGAGGCACTGCGGCGCTGCACGCCGCTGTCCGAAATTCGAAAGTTCTTGTCTCAACAATGCCGGCTCGGACATCTAGAATGGGTTCATCGCTGCACCGCGCAGCGCCCACTCACTCAGGAGAGTTTCATGAAAGCCATCCAGTTCAAGTGTTTTGGCAGTCCGGACGTACTCGAATATCTCGACCTGCCCACCCCGTCGGCCGACGCGGAGAACGCCGTCGTTCAGGTCAAAAGCGCCTCGGTAAATCCGAGCGACGTGAAGAACGTCTCCGGCCACTTTGGGCACACCGTTTTGCCGCGCACGCCGGGTCGCGACTTCAGCGGCGTCGTCGTGGCGGGTCCCGAAGAATGGCTCGGCGCTGAAGTCTGGGGCACGGGCGGCGACATCGGCTTCACGCGCGACGGCACCCACGCGCAGTTCATCAGGATTCCCGTCACAGCGTTGTCACGCAAGCCGAAAAATCTTAGCCACGAACAGGCCGCGGCAATTGGCGTGAACTTCGTGGTGGCATGGCTCGGCACGGTGGATTACGCGCAGTTGAAGACCGGCGAGACCATTGCGGTGATCGGTGCCGGCGGCGGCGTGGGCGGCGCGGTGGTGCAAATTGCCAAAGCGC
>JBEKNG010000585.1:0-4266 GCA_049523075.1 Paraburkholderia sp. | reverse complement strand
TGCAAGAATCACCACCGCCACCGGCACTTCGAAACAAAGGCCGAAGGCAAAAAACATCAGCATGACGAAATCGAGGTAGTGGGTGATGTCCGTCATCATTTCCACGCCCTGCGGCGTCACTGCCGTAAGGAAGCGGAACGCCGCCGGCAACACGAGGAAATAAGCGAAGGCGCAGCCGATATAGAACAGCACCAACGCGGCAATCAACAACGGGCGCGCCAGGCGTTTTTCATGCTTGTACAAGCCGGGACTGACGAACGCCCACAGCTGATAAAGGATCACCGGCATGCTGATAAACAGCGCGGCGTAGAACGCCAGTTTCAGTGGCGTAACGAATGGGCTGGCGACTTCCGTTGCGATCAGATGCGCGCCTTGCGGCAAGCGCGAAACCAGCGGCGCGGCCAGCAAGGTGTAGAGGCGATTGGCAAACGGCACCAGCACCACCAGCACCACCGACATCAGCAGTTCGAACTGCACGTCACGCACGGAAGCGCGGATCGTGGTGGTCCGGTCGGTGACGATCTGGACGTTCAGCGCGGCGGGCAACGATGCCTGCAGTTGCGGCAGCAGCGCCTTGACGCTGTCGACCACCTGGATCACGTTCGCGCCCGGTTGGCGTTGCACATTCAGGATGATGGCCGGCGTCGAGTCGACCCATGCGCCGAGCTTGGTATTTTCCGCGCCCTGGACGATGGTGGCAACGTCCGTCAGCATCACCGGCCGGCCGTTCTTGTAGGCGATGACCGCGCTTTTGTAGGCGTCCGCATCCGTCAACTGGTCATTCGCGTTGATCGTATAAGCGCGTGTCGGCCCGTCGAAGTTGCCCTTCGGCGTGTTGACGTTCAGGTTCGAAATGGTGGTGCGCAGATCGTCCAGATTCAGACCGTACGCTGCCAGCGCACGCGGATTGGCCTGAATCCGCACGGCAGGGCGCTGACCGCCCGACAGACTCACCAGACCCACCCCCGCCACCTGCGAAATCTTCTGCGCGAGGCGCGTATCGGCCAGATCCTGCACCTGCGTCAACGGCATGGTCTGCGAGGTGAGGGCGAGCGTGATGATCGGCGCGTCGGCCGGGTTGACCTTGGCGTAAATCGGCGGCGCAGGCAGATCCGACGGCAGCAGGTTGCCCGCGGCGTTGATCGCGGCCTGGACTTCCTGTTCGGCGATGTCGAGCGGCAGGTCGAGACTGAACTGCAGCGTAATGATCGACGAGCCCGCCGAGCTTTGCGACGACATCTGGTTCAACGACGGCATCTGCCCGAACTGGCGCTCGAGCGGCGCGGTGACGGATGAGGTCATCACATCCGGACTCGCGCCTGGATAGAAGGTCTGGACCTGGATGGTCGGGTAGTCGACTTCCGGCAACGCCGAGAGTGGCAGGAAGCGTAGCGCGACGAGCCCGACCAGCATGATCGCCGCCATCAGAAGGGCGGTGCCGACCGGACGCAGAATAAAGGCGCGGGATGGATTCATGCGGGTTCAGTCAGCCTTTATTCCGAAGCTTGCGCCGGGTGTCTGCGGTGATGTCCATGCGCGCCGGACGCGCCCCACGGGGCGGACGCACCATGCTCGCCGTGGGCGCCTGAGGCCCCGCGCGGACGGTCGGCCGGAATGGTGATCTTCGCGCCTTCCTTCAGCCGGTCGGAGCCGTCGATCACGACCCGCTCGCCTGGCTGCAGGCCGGAGGCGATGCTGGTGCGTTCGCCGTCCACGGGGCCGAGCTTGACCGGCCGCACGGTGACCGTGCTGTCGTCCTGCACGACATACACGAACTGGCCCATCGAGCCGTTCAGCACGGCTGAGGTCGGCACGATCACGGCGTCGTGAATCGTATCCACCAGCAGTCGCGCATTGACGAACTGATTGGGGAACAACAGGTTGTCCTGGTTATTGAACATGGCGCGCAGCTTGAGCGTGCCGGTTGTCGTGTCGATCTGGTTATCCAGCGTCTCGAGCGTGCCGCCCGCGAGCGACGTGGTGTTGCTGCGGTCGTATGCCGTCACCGACAGCTTCGCGCCCGTTTGCACCTGCTTCATGATCTGCGGCAGGCTGTCTTCAGAGACGGTGAAGATCACGCTGATCGGCTGCAATTGCGTAATCACGACAATCCCGTTGGTCAGGCTGGGCGTGACGTAGTTGCCGGGATCGACCTGGCGCAGACCCACGCGGCCCGACACGGGCGCCGTGATGCGCGCGTAGATCAGATCGAGCTTGTAGGTATCGATGTTGGCCTGATCCGACTTCACGGTGCCGATGTATTGCTGGACCAGCGATGCCTGCGTGTCGACCTGCTGGCTCGCGATCGAATCCTGCGCGAGCAGCGTCTGATAGCGTTTCAGATCGAGGCGTGCGGTCTGCAGCAGCGCCTGGTCGCGCGCGAGCGCGCCCTCGGCGTTTTCAAGCGAGATCTGATACGGGCGCGGATCGATCTGCGCGAGCAGGTCGCCCTTCTTGACCATCTGGCCTTCCTGGAAGGCAACCGTCTGCAGTGTGCCGCTCAACTGCGTCTGCACGGTGACCGTGGCGAGCGGCGTGACCGTGCCTAGCGCGGTCAGCACGACCGGCATATCGCCTTGGGTTGCGGTAGCGACGTGCACCGGTTGCGGCAGGTTGCCGAACGCGGCGGGACCGCCGCGGCCGTGCCGGCCGCCGCCCTCACTCTGCGCGCTCGCGCCGCCTGCTGGGCCGCCCCACGGATGCCAGCGCCACACCACGATACCTGCGACGACCAGTGCCGCGACGATCAGTCCAATGGTGCGTCCCCGATGCCGTTTGCCACCGCTCCTCGTCTGGCTGGTCCCGGCGGTGGATGGCTGGCGTGCCGGGGCTGGTGTGCGTGAAGTTTCCGAATGCTGTTGTTGTTCGTCCATCGGTTCGATCAGGTGGCTGGCGTGGAGTTGTTACGCAGGCGTGCGAAATGTCACGCAAGCGTTCAAAGCGTGGGCGACGCGAGACGCGGGAAAAAATCTCGATGCAAAGCGATTTCGACACAGTGATGCAGACTGTGACGCTCGCCGCATTCGGCCCACGCGGCATTATCTTACAGCCCGGGTCGGGCACAGCAAGCTAGACGAAAGCATGATCGTACGTCCCCGGCTTCCTTACCGTCCAGTGGCGTATTTTTCGATTGATTACGTGCGTTACACCGTGCGGACTGTCGCGTGCAACGCGTGCCCGCAACAGACCATCTGGTCCACGTCGCGTGGGCCGCGGGACGCTCAGGTGTCGAGCCGCCGGCCCGGCGTGCCGCCAATTTCGAGGGCAATCGCGGAGATGCACTCGAGCAGCAGGGGCGCTGCGCGTGTCATCAGCCAATCGCGCGGGCACTGATGCGCCGAGCCGCCGCAATTGACCGCGTAGCGCTCGCCGGACGGTCCGATAAAACCGGCCGCGATCGCATTCAGTCCGTCGTGCCATTCGCCGGTTGCAATCGCGAAGCCTTGGGCGGCGGTTTCGCGCAGTGCCTGCTCGAGGCGCTCGCCGATATGCCCCCACTCGTCGCCTTCGGCAGCCTGCAGTCCAAGCAGCAATCTCTGGCGTTCGGGTTCTGCCAGCACGGCCAGATAGGCACGGCCTACGGCGGTGCGGCTCAGATTCATCCGCGAACCGACGTCGAGCCGCGACACCAGGACGGCAGAGCGTGGCTTGATGGCATCGATGACCACCATGTCGAGTCGGTCGCGCACGGCAAGATGCACGGACAGCGATGTGCGTTCGGCGAGTTCGATCAGGAACGGCCGTGAGCGGGCGCGAATATCGAAGTTGCGCAGAAAGCCATTACTCAATTCCAGAACGGACGACGTCAGCACGAAACGTTCGCTGTCCGGCAGGCGAAACAGGAACCCCGCGCTGACGAGCGTGGCGGTGATCCGCGAAACGGTCGGCTTCGGAATGCCGGTGAGCTCGGTCAGTTCGCGGTTGCTGAGCGGGGAATCCGCCGCGGCGACACAGCGCAGCACGGTCAGGCCGCGCGCGAGCGCCGTGACCTCGTCTCCTGAGCCATCTTTTTCCTTGGCGGGATCGGTGCCGCGAGGGAGCAGGGTTTCGTGGGTCATCTCGTTATTGTGAAACGTCGTTTCAATTTACGTGTTTGTGCTGTTGCGCCGAACCAGAGGTGGCAGCGCCGAACTTGCACCATAGTGACGCATGCTGGCCCTATTTCATATGACAATTCATTGTAATAGCAGGGCGCAGCCACGAAGGCCCGTATTCATCAGATTTTGCTTGACTTAGTCAGCATAACCGTAAAAAATGGAACCATAT
>JBEKNG010000584.1:0-4272 GCA_049523075.1 Paraburkholderia sp. | reverse complement strand
TGTTTCCTCGTGCCTGGACGAGCAAACCTCCTTCTGCAAGCCGACCCAGTCCCACAGGTGCGAAGCCGAGTCGTTCGACCAAGGTTGCCACTTCGCCTGCAGCAGTATCGTCGTCACTTGCCAGGAACAGAACGCGTCGACCGCCCTTGACGTTCGGGTCTTCGGCCAGGGTCTGGGCGGGTAAATGGTTGAAGGCCTTTACAAGGCGTGCGCCGGGAAAAGCCTGGGATATCACAACCGAGGAAGGAAGGTTGCCCAGCTCTTCCGGAGAGACGCCGTATGCGTTTGTTACGTCGATCACGATCTTGCGTTGCCAGCTCTCAGCAGCCTTCGCGACGTCTTTCTGCGTACCGAAGGGAACAGCCAGGAGGACGATCTCGGCTTTAACGGCGTCCTGCAGCGATTTGGGGATGATCGTTGGCCCGATCGCTTTTGCTACCGACGCGAGCGCGTCGGCTGGCCGCCTGCTTGCTATTGCGACTTCAATTCCCTTGCGGGCGAATGCGCTGGCGAGCGCTTTGCCGACGTTGCCGGCACCTATAATTGCGTAGCTCATGGAACCTTCCTGTATCAGTGTTGAAGTTGAAATTGTTCAGGCAATTTTTTGTTTGAAACGAAGCGCAGTCGCCGCCCCGGGCTTTCACCACGCCGCTCATTCTTTAGTGCGGGAGCCACCGCGTTCGGTCGCGACTTTGGCGAGCGACGCTAGAAGCTTTTCACGCGCATGGATTTTGAATTGAACGGATTCCTTGTATTTGTCCGCGAGCCGACATCTGTATGGCTAAGCACTTCAACCACATCTCTCTAGCGCTAAGTCTGCGCCGCAGATATAACTCTTTTTTATTATTTAAGAATCCTTATTATGTAGAGAGGAGATGCATTAAAAATCGACATCTACCACCTCTGCGCCACACCGGATGACGAGCGACACCGGGGAAAAGCGGATAGAGGAAACTTGCGCCTGACCCGCGATAAAGTCGGTACGGTTCCGTACAGCGAAAAAATTCCGTGCAGTGACGGTTCAAACTGAGCTGACAAGCCCCGCCAAGCCGCCTCGGTCAACGACACTACGTTCCGAGATCCCGATACTCGGCAACGAGGGACCAGGTGGAATCTCATTGTTTGTGGGCGGAGAAATGACGCCATGTCGAGCCGAGGTCCAAAGTACGTGGGAAGCGTCTCGACTCACGTGTCGGGCACACGCGTGCTGCTTCCATCATGGCAACGGGCCGCTTGTAGCGGCCCGTTGCATACGTGAATCAGCGCTCCCGGCGGCGCATGCGAGTGAGCGCGCCTACTCCCACCCCTGATACCCGGCTGGCTGCGCCGAATTGCCGTAACCGGCGGGGTACGGCCGCCGCAGCTCAGGCGGCGTGTACATCTGGTCATCTACGGGATAGGCAGGCGGGCGGCCCACTATGACGACCTGCTGCGCCCCGGCTTGAGTGGGCGGCCGAGGTACGTAGGCGGACTGCGCGTAACCCGGTTGGTACTGAGCGGGCGGATACTGCGCAGGCGCGTACTGGTTAGCCTGAACGGTTCGGGGCCGCGGGGGCGGCGGTGCGTATTTCCGCCCGGAGTACCCCCCTGACTCCTGAGACTCTGTTGACACCTCGTTATAGCCCGGCGCCGCCGCGTATTGCTGGGGTTGCCGATTCTGATATTGCAGAGGTTGCCGGTTCTGCGCCGCTTGAGTCGCCGGAGCCGCTTGAGTCCCTTGCTCCGCGGCGTATTGCGGTTCCTCCTCGCCCTGCCGATACTGCGACACCGGCCGCTGAGCGTTCTGCGAATCGCGGCTCGGCGTCACCTGCGCGTCGTCGTCATTGTCCGATTTTGCTTCAGGCAACGCCGTCACGGCTTGCGTCGGAATCAGTATCGGCGGCTCGGACTCGGTGGCAAACAGCTTCAACGGCGTAGCCCGCGTAGAAACCTGCTTCAAAGGCACAGGTTGCACTTCAGCCCGCTTAGGCGGCGTGACCTGCACCGAAGCCTGCTTCAACGACGCGACCGGCGCAAAAACCCGCCTCGGCGGTACAGACTCGACCTGTGCGTAAACATGCTTCTGCGGCACAGGCTCGGCTTGCGCGTAAACACGCTTCTGCGGCGTGGGCGCGACTTGCGCGGGAGCGCGCTTCAGCGGCACAGGCTCGGCCTGTGCAACGACCTGCCTGGACGGCGTGGCTCGCGCAGCAGCATCCCGCTTCGGCGATGTGACCGGCGCGGGTACCTGCTTCGCCGGAGCGACCGCTGCGGATACCTGCCTCAGCGACGCGGCTTGCGCTACGACCCGCCTTGGCGGCGCAACCCTCTCGGCAACCGGCTTCGGCGATGCGGGCACGCCCGCCGCGGCAACCTGCTTCTGCGGATGTTTCACCTCGTCACCGAGGGTCGCATAGGATTTCGAGTCTTCCCTGGCGCGCGCGTTATAGCCGATGAAATACGCGTAGCGCAGGTCTTTCAGGCGCGCCTGACCGTCGGCATCGGCGGTGACGCGTTCTTCGCCGGGATCGAGAGATGCGTCGACGGTCGAGTCTTCGTAGGCCGAGGCTGCAGCATCACCGGCATGGGCGGACTCGGGATGCAGTGCGCCCACAGAAGACATCAGCGCGGTGGCTACCGCGACGAGCACTTTTTTTTCCATACTTTCACCTCGGGATTCCGTGCGACAGTCCGCGTGGGATTCTCCAATCGCCGGACCGGACTTTCAGTCGCGCCTCCGGGATATCGGCTCTTTTTAGCACGCCCTGAAGACCCCAGGATAATGTTTCCGCGTATAACCAAGGCGAAAGACTATATGCCGAACAACCATAGCGGTTGCGACCGGGACGTGGCACAGCTCCCGTCAAGCGGTCATACGCTGGGTAACACGGACAGACACAGGTGGGAAGCGGAGATGAGGTTGGTTAAGCTTGATTTGAAGCGGTGCTGCATGAACAGAATGCAATAACCTTTGCTACCTTAGAAAAAAACGGCCGCTCCGGAGACGAGGGAGGGGATCCGGAGACCGGAGCGACCGCGAGAGGAGACTACTAAGTGACCCTACTGCGCACTAGAACTTATACGTTGCACCCACTTGCAGGTAACGGCCCATGTAGGTGTACAGGGACTGGTCGTAACCGGTCAGGTCGGTCTGGTTGACCCACAGCGGATCGTACGGAGGCGCCTTGTTGAAGATGTTGTTCATACCGCCGTAGATCGTCCAGTGCTTGAAGCCCGTGTACGCTACGTTCAGGTTGAACACGCTGTACGATGAGGTCGAGTAATCCAGACCCAGCGCATTGGAGTACGGACCCGTGTATTGCCATTGCAGATCGGCATTCCACGCATGGTAGTTCCACGACAGATCCGTATTGCCCTTCCAGCGCGGGAACGAACCACCGAACGGCTGGGCCAGCGTCAGGTCGTTACCCGCACCATCAACCGTCCCGTTCACGCCGCCGAGGCCGTTCATATAGAAGTGCCACACATACGCCCAGTCAGCCGTGAACTTGAACGTACCGATCTTGGTCGGCAACGACTGCGAGAACGTCGTTTCGAAGCCATCGGTGTCGATTGAGCCCAGGTTCTCGTACTCGTTGACCATGTACGAAATCGAGCCATCCGCATTGTAAACCGTGGCGCTCGGGTTGGTCTGCGTGCCAATCGCGTTGTCGATGTGGATCTTGTACCAGTCGAAACCAATGTCGGTCGTACGGGTCGGCGACAGTTCGAAGCCGACGTTGTAGTTCTTCGTACGTTCCGGCGCCAGATTCGGGTTGCCCTTCGTGATGACGTTTTCGTCCTGACCGCCCGGGCCGATCGGCTGGATGCCAAGGTTCGACGAGTTCGTATTTTCGAGGAATTCCGGTGCGCGGAAGCCACGGTTATACGAAGCGTACGCGGTGAACTGCTGGATAGGCTGGAAGCGCAGGGCGAAACGCGGCGAGAACGCACCGCCGAAATCGCTGTAGTGGTCGTAGCGACCCGACTGGCTGAACGTCAGGATATTGTTGACCAGCGGAACATCGACCTGGTAATACACCGCTGCAACGTTGCGCTCACCGGCCACTTCCTGGGTGTTCGGGTTCAGCACGTCAGACGTGAGGTAGTTGCCGCCTTCCTGGATCAGCTCGCTTTCGTGCAAGAACTGCGCACCAAGGCCCAAGCCCACGTCACCGGTCGGGATATGGAACAGGTTCGGTGTCGACAGCGTCGCGTCGAGCGCGTCAAGCTTGGAAATACCAAGGTTGTTCGCGTTCGTCAGGATGTTGTTCAGAGCGCCCGGCGTAGCCG
>JBEKNG010000583.1:0-4289 GCA_049523075.1 Paraburkholderia sp. | reverse complement strand
GGCCTGATCCGCCGGCGGTGCGATGCCGGCCTCGGCTTCGGTGAGATTGTCCCGAACCACGCTCAGCACGCGTTGCAGCGGTTGCAGCGAGACGCTGTCCTGTTGTTGCGCCGATGTGCGCAACAAAGGCGCGGCCGCTGTGATCTGCGAGGCCAGCACGTGACTGCGTACCAACAAATCGTTGAGCTCGGGGACAAACTTCTGCGCCGCCTTCGGCTCCAGCATCATGCGCTGGAATGCCTGGCCCAGGTTGGCGAATGCCACATGCACGTTTTTGCGGGCAAGCCGGTAGCGATAGTCGCGTTCGAGTGCGACGGCCGCCGCCGTTGCGGCTGGAGTCGTAGCGGCGCCGACCGCGGCAGCACCAACGGTGGCGGCCCCGACTGCTGCAGCTGCGACGGTCGCCGCGGTTTTTGCGTCTGCCTCGCCTGCTGACTCCACGGGTTTCATCTTGGCATTGGCATTGGCATTGGCATTGGCGGCAAGGTTCGCGCCAGCCGACGCCAGCGCGGCCGCACCGAAGTTCGCGCCGCCAAAACCCGCCGCACCAAAACTTCCTGCGGGATCGGCCATCGCAGCAGCAGGCGCGCGCGCACCCGCCTCGGTCACGACCGCGGTGGCGATCGCGACTGGTTTGCCGCTCCACCACCAGCTCGCTTCCAGATACTGCCGGGTAGCGGCGATCATGCTATTGACGAGTTTGCCCATCAGCCGGTATTCCCAGTATGGGAACAGATGGCTGGCGGCAATCGCGATCGCGCAGCCGACCACCGTATCAATAGCCCGCTCGCCGATGATGCGCATGCTGCCCGGTGCAAGCAGGTGAAACATCAGTAACACATACGCCGAAGTGAACACCACGCTCGCCGCGTAATTGAACAGCAGCAGGCTGTAGCTCATGACCATCGAGGCGAACATCACTACAAGCAGGATGTGGGGTTCCTTGACGAACACCATCAGCGCGATGCTGGCCGTGCAGCCGATCAGCGTGCCGACAATCCGCTGCCCGTTGCGTTGCTTGGTCAGCGAATAGCCCGGCTTCAGGATGATGACGGTGGTCATCACGATCCAGTACGCGTTGGTGAGCGGCAACAGCCGCCCGAGCCAGAAGCCGACGGCTACCGCAATCGTCACGCGTAACGCATGCCGGAAGCTCGGCGAGGCCATCGTCAGGTTCGAGAAAATCTGCCCGAACGGCACGCGCCGGCTCGATACGAAGCGCGATAGCGCCTGGTCCAGACGCAGTTCGGTTTCCGTGGTGCGCGCTTCACTGGAGAGGCTCTTGCGCATCTTGTCGATCAGCCGCGTCGCGCTCCAGAGGCGCCTGAAGGTAGCCGACACCGCCGAATACGCCTCCGGGTTCTTCGCCGGCATCTCGTGCTTGCGCATCAGATCGATTTCGAATTCGATGGCGCGCAATTCCGCTTTCACATTGACGCGGCTGCGCGGCGGCTGGTTCTGCAGCACGGCGAGGCCGACTTCTTCGAGGTCGGCCGCGGCCTTGCGGATCAGGTCCCGATAGAAGGTGAGCATGTCCGAGCCGCCGAAGGTGTTGCGCACCATTGGGTAATCGGTATGCGCGCCGACGAACAGCTCATGCAGGTCGACCGTGTTGATGAACAGGTTGAAGAGCATCGCACGGCGCGGTTCGAGCTTGCCACTCTTGAGCTTGGGCAGGTTGCGCAGCACGATGTCGCGCGCCGCGTCCTGCCGCTCGACCGCGGCGATCTGCTTGGCGACCAGCTTGCGGTAGCACTCGTCGAGGTCGTTATCGAGGTCGTAAAAGTCGGACCGCGCGAGCAGATAATCCGCGCAGGCAAAGACGCTTTCGGCGAGCGCCTGCTGCTCGATGCGGTGCATCTGCCAGCGGCTCACCAGGGTTGACCAGTACGTGTACCAGAGGCCGCCCGCGAGTATCCATGCCGCATTGACGAGCGCCTGCATGGGTGTGAAATGCTCTTCAAGCGTCATGATCATCATGAAGAGCGTTGCGAAGCTGATTTGCGGCCAACGGTTGCCGTACACGACGATCAGCGACAGCACGAACGTCAGCGGCACCACGGTGCACCAGAGCGCCACCGGATTGACGGTGGCGATACCAGTAGCGAGCGCCGACAGGAACCCGATGACACTGCACGCCAGCATTTCGTTGTGCTTGTACTTGAGCGGGCCCGGCATGTCGACCACGCACGCGCCGAGCGCGCCGGTCGCGATGGTGAAGCCCAACTCCTGCTGGTGGAACAGCAGCAGGCAAATGACGGCCGGTAGCGATACGCCGACTGCCATCCGCAGCCCGCCATAAAAGTACTGGCTATATAAAAATTTTTTGATTTCGACCGAATAACGCATCGACTGCCTGGAGGTTTCGTATCACGACAATAATGAGACTGCAGGGAAGCCCCAAACCGAAGATGAGTCTAACTGATTTTGGAGTCGATCTGACCTCGTCCGTTCGGCCAGGTTATGCCGCGTCGATGCCTTTGTTATGCTCTCGCTCGAGGGCTATGGCGGGCATTCGCCGGGTGGCTCAGCCGAGCAGGCCATCCGTCCGTGTGTCATTGCCGGAGCCGTTGCGCAAGGTTTTGCGATACCACAGCGTCCATGCCAGCAGCGCGCCGTAGATGCCATAGCCGATGAACGGCGAAACCACCAGAAACCGCTCGACTGGCCAGGTCCACGCCATCCAGGAGCGCAGGGCGGTTTCGGTGGTGAGGCCCACGCCCCAGACCGCGGTCATCATGCGCATCGAGGCGGCGAAGGCCGGCCGTTCGTCCCAGAGTGCGTTGATGCGTTCGGCGCCGCCGGCGACTTCGCGTGCCACCGTCGCGCGGGCCAGATAGAAGATGAGCGGACGGCGCATGGGCAGCGATAGCAGGAATGCCACGCCAACCGCGCCTGACACCAGCGACTCGCGCAGCAGCAACATGCGCGGGCTGCCGCCCAGCGCCATCGCGCCGAGCGACAGGACAATGCCGAGCAGCACGACCAGGCTGAGCGCATCGACGCGTCGGAACCGCGCCAGTTCGACGAGACTCCAGACCACCGGCGGCACGGCCGAGGCGATCAGGCCGCCGGTCTCGCCCCAGCGGGGCAGGGCTAGCCGGTAGGCCAACCATGGCAGCAACAGATTGACCGCCAGTTCGAGCAGGAAAGCGGGGCGCAGTTTCATGTTAATTTACGTTGTAAGCGATACGTGCGAGTATCGGCGAGGCACTGCCAGGCGGCAACCGTTTTTGTGCATCGGCCGGCCCGCCGATAGCGGGTCGCTGCAGGCCTGAGCGCCGGTGCTGTGTACACTTGCGGTTCGTTGCTCCATACCATGCCATGACATCCCGTTACCCGATCCCGCCCAATGAAATCGAACTGACCGCAGTACGCGCGCAAGGGGCGGGCGGGCAGAACGTCAACAAGGTCTCGAGCGCGATTCATCTGCGCTTCGATGTGCGTGCGTCGTCGCTGCCCGACGTTCTGAAAATGAGGCTTCTCGCGCTGCCAGACCGGCGCCTGACCCGTGACGGCGTGGTCATCATCAAGGCGCAGGAGCATCGTACCCAGGAGATGAATCGGGAGTCCGCGCTGGCCCGGCTGGACGAACTGATTCAGAGCGTCAGCATCACGCGCACTCCGCGGGTCGCCACCCGGCCAACGCGGGCCTCGAACCGGCGCCGGCTCGACACCAAGTCGAGGCGCAGTGAGATCAAGTCGGGACGCTCGCGCGTGGACGACTGACGCGCTCGCGGCTCAACGCTTGCGCACGCCGGGTGTGGTTGGCGTGCCGGGCGCGCCCGGGATGAAGTCGACGCAAAGTATCGTGGTCTTGCCGCCATGCTCGAGCGTGACTGCGGCGGTGTAGCAGTCCTGGCCATCGATCAGCGAGTAGTGCGGTCCCATCATTGCGACCCGGCCCGGCGCTGCCAGCGCATGCTTGAAGTAGGCCCGGCGCGACCAGTTGCTGCGGGTGGTCGCCAGTAACGGCGCAAGCCGCTGGGGAGGCGGCGGCACGGCTGGCGCGCTGATGGACGGCAGCGTCTGCTCGCCCTGCGCATCCGTGACGAACACGCGGCGTGCTTCGGGAATGTGAAACACGAGCCGCGCAGCCTCCGCAAGATCGCCATTCGCGGCGAAACTGCCGGCAGACGCCAGCACCGCTTCGGCGAATCCCTCGAAGCCGAGTTGCTTGTGGCGGGCGTGCTTGCGTTCGTACTCGGCGAACGTGCGCCACATCGAGTCGATCAACGCCGGCACACGCGCGCAAGCAGCCTGCACGGATCCCTTTGGCTGACCGAGCC
>JBEKNG010000582.1:0-4297 GCA_049523075.1 Paraburkholderia sp. | reverse complement strand
CCGCCGACATCGTCGTGATCGGCGCACCGATGTACAACTTCGGCATCTCGTCGCAACTGAAGACGTACTTCGACTTCATCGCACGCGCCGGCATTACGTTCCGCTACACGGCGAATGGTCCGGAAGGCCTCGTGATGGGCAAGAAAGTGTTCGTGGTTTCGGCACGTGGCGGCAAGTACCTCGGTACCCCGCACGACAGCCAGACGCCGTACCTGAAGAGCTTCCTCGGCTTCCTCGGCCTGACGGATGTGAGCTTTATCTACGCCGAAGGCCTGAACATGGGCCCGGACGCGCTGAACGCTGCTCTCACTGGCGCACGCGAAGCAATCGCTGCTGCTTAAGGTTGAAGGCGTCGAGGTCCGCTTTGCGGATCTCGACGGCGGACCGGGCGATGCGGCTGCTGTCAGGGTGGCGCGCGTTGCAGGTCATAAAAAACGCCATGGGATGGGCTTCCATGGCGTTTTTGCTTGTACGGCGTTAAGCGAGCGTCTGCGCTTCGTCGGGCAGGCGCCAGTCGATCGGCTGGCGGTTGTGCTTGCTCAGGTACTCATTGGCGAGTGCAAAGTGCCCGCAACCGAGAAAGCCGCGGTGCGCGGAGAGTGGCGACGGATGCGGCGCCTCCAGCACGTAGTGCGATTTGCCACTGAGCAGCGCCCGCTTGGCCTGCGCGTGCGCACCCCACAGCATGAACACCAAACCGTCGTGGCGGGTCGCCAGTTCGTGGATCAGCGTGTCGGTGCACTTCTCCCAGCCGCGTTTCGCGTGGCTCGCCGCGGTATCTCGCTCGACGGTCAGCACCGTGTTGAGCAGCAGCACCCCTTGTTTCGCCCAGGCATCGAGGCAGCCGTGACGTGGCGGCTCGTGGCCCAGACTGGCGGCGATTTCCTTGAAAATGTTGCGTAGCGACGGCGGCGGGCGCACCGCCGGCGGCACGGAGAACGCCAGCCCATGCGCCTGAGGCGTACCGCGGTCCTCGCCGTGGTACGGATCCTGACCGAGGATTACCACTTTGACATCGTCCGGGCTCGTGAGACGCAGGGCGCGGAATACATCGGCGGGGTACACCGTCTTGCCGGCGGCACGCTCACCGTCAACGAATTGGCACAGCGGTGCGTAAGCGTCGCTGTCCGTGAATGGTCGCAGATGCGCGCGCCATGCGGACGGCAGCGCGTCGAACTGGGCCTCGAGCGAGGGCGGTGACGACTGCGTGGATTGCACGGGTTGCGTGGAGGGTGGCAAAGGCGCTTGCGGTGCAGCCAGGCGGTCAGATGGTTCGTCGCTAAACAGCGAGGCTTGCGACGACGGAGAACGGGTGCGGGAGGCGGAGGTCATGACGCGCAAGTGTCGCAGCAAACCGGGTATAGCTCAAGACGCATGCTCGCCTCGCTGGAGCCCCCCAGCGCAGAGGCGCTGCTTACTGCTCACGCAGTTTGTACCCGCGCTGAGCCTTGCTGATGTCGTTCGGCGCGAGACCGGGCACGTGTGCGCCGAGCTCCTCTGCCAATGCATGCAAGGCGGCCTCATCGCCGCTTTTCAACTCCAGCTCGACCTCGAGAATCGGCGCGCGGCGCGTCTCTCCGTTGACCTCGGCGATGACCTCGCCCTGATCGATGGCGGCTTCAATCGTGGCACCATGGCTGGCCACTTGCCACAGCGTGCGCGTGAAATTCGTGCGAAACAGCTCGATCACGTCCGGCGCGGCGCCGCGCAGTGCAGCCGCCACCGTAGGTTCGTCGCAGGCGCGCAGCAAAGCCTCGATCTCCAGCGCTTCACCCTGTATCGGCATTTCCCACTCGTGCCGGCTATGCATGCCGGCGCTCGCGGTGCCTGCGGTCTTGAAGGTCTGCAGCCAGCCGTCCGGCGTGTGCCGCAGGCGCAGCGCGCTTTTCGAGCGCGCCAGCGTCAAAGCTGGCGTATCGAAGTAGATGTTCGCCAGCGCGACCGGGTGCCCTGCGGTGCCGGTGCGTGCGACAAACCAGCGCGTCGCCGCGCTCACCTGGTCAGCCGGCAGCGCCAGCTTGATTTCACGTTCCATGCCCATGGCGATGTGTTCCCATCCACTCAGATCAGAAAAACATCCGCGCAAGTTCCGCGCCCGGTTCTTCGGCGCGCATGAACGCTTCGCCGACGAGGAACGTGTGCACGTCCATCTCGCGCAGGTGGTCCACGTCGGCGCGTGACAGGATGCCCGACTCGGTCACGACGATGCGGTCCTCCGGGATCAGTTCGAGCATGCCGATGGTGGTTTCGATCGACGTTTCGAAGGTACGCAGATTGCGATTGTTGATGCCGATCAGTGGCGTCTTCAGCGTGAGTGCTTCCATCAACTCGTCCTTGTCGTGCACTTCGACGAGCACCGCGAGCCCCAGCGACTGCGCGAACGCTTCGAGGTCCTGCATCTGCGAAGTTTCGAGTGCGGCGGCAATCAGCAGGACCGCGTCGGCGCCCATCGCGCGCGCTTCCACGATCTGATAGGGATCGATGATGAAGTCTTTGCGCAGCACCGGCAGGTCGCAGGCGGCGCGCGCTTCTTCAAGATAGGCGGCGCTGCCCTGGAAAAATTGCACGTCGGTGAGGACGGACAGGCAGGCTGCGCCATGTTTGGCGTACGAACGGGCGATGTCAGCCGGCACGAAATGCTCGCGCAGCACACCTTTGGACGGACTCGCCTTTTTTACTTCTGCGATCACCGCGGCGTGACCGGCGGCGTGCTTTGCACGCAACGCGCCGACAAAATCGCGCTTGTCGCGCGCCGAGGCTTCGAGGCGCAGTTCCTCGAGCGGTGCGCTCAGTTGCGCCGCACGGACCTCCTGGCGTTTGACGTCGATGATGCGTTCCAGAATGTCGCTCATAGGTCTCTCGATACAGAATTAGTGCTTGAATTGCTGGGTGAAGCGAACCAGATCGTCGACCTTCGCACGGGCCTTACCGCTTGCGATCGCTTCACGCGCCAGTTCGATGCCGTCGGCGATCGAAGCCGCCACATTGGCTGAATAGAGTGCCGTGCCCGCGTTCAGCGTGACGATTTCACGCGCCACGCCGGGCTTGTTGTCGAGCGCTTCGAGCAGCATCAGCTTGGACTCGGCGGCGTCGGCCACTTTTAGCGTACGGTTCGACACCATCTGCATGCCGAAATCTTCGGGGTGAATCTCGTACTCGCGCACTTCGCCATCGCGCAACTCTCCGACTTGCGTCGCCGCGCCGAGCGAGACCTCGTCCATACCGTCCATGCCGTAGACGACCAGCACGTGTTTGGCGCCAAGGCGTTGCATCACGCGCACCTGGATGCCGACGAGGTCGGCATGGAACACGCCCATCAACTGGTTGGGTGCACCAGCCGGATTGGTGAGCGGTCCGAGGATATTGAAGATGGTTCGCACACCGAGTTCGCGGCGTACCGGCGCGATGTTCTTCATTGCCGGATGATGGTTCGGCGCGAACATGAAGCCCATGCCGGTTTCGGCAATGGATGCCGCCACCTGTTCCGGCTGCAGGTCGATATTCACGCCAAGCGCTTCGAGCACATCCGCGCTGCCCGACTTGCTCGATACGCCGCGCCCGCCGTGCTTCGCGACCTTTGCACCGGCTGCGGCCGTGACGAACATCGTCGCCGTGGAAATGTTGAAGGTGTGCGAACCGTCGCCGCCGGTACCGACGATATCGACAAAATTCGAGTTGTCCTGCACGTCGACGTGGCGGGCAAACTCACGCATCACCGTGGCGGCCGCGGTGATCTCGCCGATGGTCTCTTTTTTGACGCGCAAGCCCGTAATGATTGCGGCTGCCATCACCGGCGACAGTTCGCCGCGCATGATGAGCCGCATCAGATGCAGCATCTCGTCGTGGAAAATCTCGCGGTGCTCGATCGTGCGCTGCAACGCTTCCTGGGGGGTAATCGTCATGATTTCGCCTCGGGTGATCAAGCGTTGCGTCTGGCCGACGCGGCCTTCGACTGCTTCACGAAGTTCTCGAGCAGTGCGTGGCCGTGTTCAGACAGGATGGATTCCGGGTGGAACTGCACGCCTTCGACGGCCAGTTCCTTATGACGCACGCCCATGATCTCGCCGTCGTCGGTCCATGCGGACACTTCGAGGCAATCGGGCAGCGACTCACGTTCGATGGCGAGCGAGTGATAGCGCGTCACCACAAAGTGCTTCGGCAGGTCGGCGAACACGCCTTTGCAGTCGGTTTCGATCGTGCTCACCTTGCCGTGCATGATGGTCTGCGCGCGCACGACGCGGCCGCCAAATGCTTCGCCGATCGCCTGGTGGCCGAGGCACACGCCCAGAATTGGCAT
>JBEKNG010000581.1:0-4303 GCA_049523075.1 Paraburkholderia sp. | reverse complement strand
GGCAGCACGACGACGACCGTCACCGAGAAAAACGCCGGCAGCAACAGCTTGAACGGCAATGCGACGCCCTCGTGCGAAACCGGCACGAGAGCGGGTACGGCTGACGAATCGTGGATGTTGGATCGCATGGTGTCGTGGAGCGAAAAGCAAATCGGCCCGCACGGTGCTACGCGCATCGTGCGGGACGGGGCGCGTCACTAATCGGAAGCGTCCTGCATGATGTCGGAAACTTTTTTCGCCGCATCGTCAAGGGCCTGCTGGGACGATTTGTCGCCGATCAGCGCCTTCTGCAGCTCAGGCCACAGCGCGTTCGAGATCTCGTCCCATTGCTGGATGCGCGGCGGGGTGAAGGCGTCCTGGCGCGCGGCCGTGCTAAACACATTGATTGCGTTTGCCATAAAGGCATCGTGTTTGTCCTGGAACTCCTTCACAGCGGCCTGCTGCGCATCGGTGCGCGAGGGGATCGTGCCGAGGCGCGCCTCCACCATCTGCGAATCGTGACTGGTGAGGAATTCGATAAAGCTCGCGGCGACCTCCGGCCGGTCACAGGTCTTCGTGATAGAGAAGCTATGCGAACCCGACCAGCCCGGCCGCTTGTTTCCGGCACCGAGCGGCGCCGGCACCACGCCGACATTGCCGGCCAGTTTGGAGGTCTTCGGATCGTTATAGAACGAAGCGAAGCCCGGCCAATCGAGATCCAGTGCCACCTTGCCCGCGGCGAAGTTATTGCCGAGATCGTCCCAGACGTAGCTCGGCACACCCTTGGGCACCGCACCCGCCTTGTATAGGTCTACAAACCAGTTGAGCGTCTTGACGCCAATCGGCGAATTGAACGCCGGGCGGTTTTTCGCATCCAGCAACTGGCCACCATTGGCGATCAGCAGAGAATAGAACGTGCCCGTGATGGCCTCGTCCTTACCGGGAAACTGCGTGCCGTAGAAGTTCGGCGCCTTGGTAAAGAACTTCGCCTGCTGGGTGAACTCGGCATAGGTCTTGGGCGGCGCGAGCGTCGCGCCGAACTGCTTGCTATACGCGGCCTGGTTGGCCGGATCGTCGTAAGCGGTTTTGTCGTAGTAGAGCGCCTCGATATCCACCGAACGCGGGATCTGCACCAGATGCCCGTTGATCTCCGACGCATTGAGCAGACTCGGCGAGAACGCGGCCAGATAGCTCGGTGGGAACAATCCCTTCAGGTCGCGAAAAATCGGGTACTGGGCTGAAAAATTGGTGTGATTGGACGACACGCAATAGTCGATGTGGCCAGACGCGATGTCCTGCTTCAACTCCCGATCCAGTTCGAAGTGGCTCTTGCGCGAAATGATCTCGACTTTCGCGCCGGTTTGCTTTTCCCACTCCGGAATGCGCGTATA
The DNA here is from genome assembly GCA_049523075.1 of Paraburkholderia sp. Taxonomy (GTDB): domain Bacteria; phylum Pseudomonadota; class Gammaproteobacteria; order Burkholderiales; family Burkholderiaceae; genus Paraburkholderia. The sequence continues at coordinate 2,933 of JBEKNG010000581.1, read as the reverse complement.
GAGCGCCTCGTACTGCACACCGCCGATCAGCTTGACGCGCAGCGTGTAGCCTTTGTATTCGTTGTCGGCGTGGGCGAGGCCCGACGCCACGACTCCCGCGAGCGCGAGCACCGAAGCGGCGAGCCGCAACATGGTTGGCATGGTTGGATAGCGCATCACTGTCTCCTCTTTTATGGGTTCCGCCGTGAAGCCGCGCAGCTTGCGGCGGCTAATGCGTCATGCGAGCCCCGCGGCGGGACGGCTCACAGTCCTGCTTTCAGCGCAGGCGTCGCCCGCTTGCGCGATCGAAAACGAGCACCTTGCTGAGGTCTGCACGCAGCGCGACAGGGTTGCCGGCGCGAAGATCAGTGCGACCGTTGAGCATCACACAACAAGCCTGGCCTGCAACCGTGCCGAACAGTTCGGTTGCCGCACCGGTCGGCTCGACCACGTCGAGCGCGAACGGCATGCAGTCATCGCCAGCGAGCTGCAGGTGCTCGGGACGCACGCCGTACACCACCTCCTGCCCGTGCATGGCATTGACGGCCGGTACCGGCAACGCAAGCTCACCGACGCGCACAAATGCGTCCCCGCCTCGCTGCTCGTACACGCCCTTGAAGAAGTTCATCGCCGGCGAGCCGATAAAGCCCGCCACGAAAAGATTGTCCGGATCGTCGTAGAGCGCGAGCGGCGTGCCGATCTGTTCGATCACGCCGCCGTTGAGCACGACAATGCGGTCCGCCATCGTCATGGCCTCGATCTGGTCGTGCGTCACATAGACCGTGGTGGCGCGCAGACGCTGGTGCAGGGCCTTGATCTCCGCGCGCATCTGCACGCGCAGCCGCGCATCGAGATTCGACAGCGGCTCGTCGAAGAGGAACACCTTCGGGTCACGCACGATCGCGCGGCCCATCGCCACGCGCTGGCGCTGGCCGCCGGACAAATGACGGGGATGTCTGTCTAGCAACTCTTGCAAACCGAGCAGCGTGGCCGCCTTTTGCGCACGCGAGGCTATCTCCCCGGCGTCATGGTTACGCAGCTTGAGCGCGAAGATCAGGTTCTCCAGCACCGTCATATGCGGATAGAGCGCATAGTTCTGGAACACCATCGCGACGTCGCGCTCGCGCGGCGGCAGCGCATTGACGATGCGACCGTCGATCAGGATGCGCCCATGCGTGACGCCCTCGAGCCCGGCCAAGGCACGCAGCAAGGTGGACTTGCCACAGCCGCTGGGACCAACCAGCACCAGAAACTCGCCGTCCGGCACCGCCAGGTCGATCTGCTTGAGGACCTGAACGGCGCCGAACGACTTGCGCACCTGCTCGAATGCAACGGCTGCCATCCACCCTCTCCTCCGCGTTATTCCGCCGCCTAAGGCCTGCCATCCAGCGAGTCCTGGCGTCTTCGTCGTACGTCACATTAAATTTTAGGTATGAAAACATATTTTATTGATAAAATTTACTAGGTGTTTTCCCCGCCCATGAAACGGGCCGCTAAAACGCTCTGTCGGCCGGACGCGGCCCTACAATCCGTTTGGGTATCATGGGCGCCATTTGAGCTGGCGCCAGTTGGTCTTGCGGGAGGAAATTTGAACGACAACGCGACGCGCTACTCGGCGCCGGCACTGGAAAAGGGCCTCGACATCATCGAACGGCTGGCGGATCACCCGGAAGGGTTATCGCTCGCGGAGCTGGCCAAGGAACTGGGCCGCACCACGGCGGAAATCTTCCGCATGGTGGTCACGCTGGAGACGCGCGGCTATCTGCTGGCCGCGGGCGACCGCTATGTGCTCTCGCTGCTGCTGTTCCAGTTGGCGCACCGGCATCAACCGGTGCGCTCGCTGGTGTCGACCGCGCTGCCTCTCATGACGCAGCTCGCCAAGCAGGCGGGGCAGTCGTTTCACCTCTGCGTGTATCAGAAGGGGCGCGTGCTGATCGTGGCGGGTGTGGAGAGTCCCGAGCGTTGGGGATTCGCGTTGAAGGTGGGGACGTTGATTGGACTGACCGATACCGCATCGGGGCAGGTGCTGCTCGCGTTTCAGGAAGAGCCGCAACGCGCTGAAATGCTTGAGCTTCATGTGCCGGTGGAGGGTGAGCAGACGGTGGATACGGAGCAGTTGGCGAAGGATCTGGCGCAGATCCGCAAGCATGGCAATGCGCGTATGTCGAGCCGGCAGGTGAAGGGGGTCAAGAATCTGGCTTATCCGGTGTTTGGGCGGGATGGGCATGCTATTGCGGCGCTGACCACGCCTTATATCGAGCGGATCGATAATGCGCCTGTTCCGTCGATGAGCGAAGTGGGCGAGATGATGAAGCGGGCAGCGCAGACGCTGACTTCGTTGATGGGGTTCAACGTTTACTGGGATGCGGCGACGTAGTGCGGGGGTTCTGTTTTATGTCTCGCCGATGAGTTTGGTTGTTTGCCTTGGCGCGCTGGCCTTTTCTTGGTTTCTTATCGGTGTGTTGGTGTTGTCTTTGGCCCAGCACGAATTCGCGGTTTATACCGCGGCAAGTACGTCAAAGAAACGTGAATTCGTGCGGTCGTTCTCTTTCACGTGACGATCCCAAACCCCGCGAGGATATCCCATGTCGCATGCTCCAGGATGCCTGCGCGAATATTGCCACGCCATGCCGCAAGTGCTCCCATCACAATACCGTTAAGTGCGATGCTGATAACCGCAACGAAACCTTGATATCCGTGCCCGATCCCGAAGAGAATTCCCTGGGCCACTATAGCGATGCCGACTCTGCCCGTAATGACGGTAAGTTGGCGTTGCAGATAGCCGCGAAACACGATTTCTTCGCACACACCGGCAGTGACCGAGAGACAGACCCACAATGTCAAGGCAAGTAGGCCGACTGGCAATGCCGGCAGTAGCGGGTCGCTCGGTGGCGCACCATGTTGCAGGAGGCCGACAACTCCCGCGTTACAAAGATAGTCGATACCGAAAGCCA
>JBEKNG010000580.1:0-4311 GCA_049523075.1 Paraburkholderia sp. | reverse complement strand
GCCAGGCATGCGGATATCGAGGAACAGCACATCGGGCTGCAGCGCGAGACCCTGCTTGAGCGCGGACGCGCCATCGCCCACGCTTGCAACGAAGCGCAGTTCGGGCCACAAACGGCTCAGTTCGGCTTGCAGATTGGCGGCCAGCAAGGGCTCGTCTTCTGCGATCAGGGCGGTAGCGTGCATAAGAGATGAGTGAGTCATAAATTGGATGGGCGCTCAGGCGACGGGCAAGCGGACGACGGCGAGCGCGCCGCCGCGCCCGTCGCCCGGCGTTGTCAGCTCAAGGGATGCCGCGTCGCCGTACAGCGCGGCGAGCCGTTCGCGCACCTGCTGCATGCCGAAGCGGCTGCCGTGCGTCGCCGCGGCGCCAAGGCCCACGCCGGTGTCGCGCACGCTCAGCACGAGCGCGTGGCCGTCGCGCCGGGCGGCGATCTCGATCTGCCCGCCCGACACGCTCGGCTCAAGCCCATGCTTGATCGAATTCTCGACCAGCGGTTGCAGCAGCAGCGGCGGCACGGGCAGACCCCGCAGGTCGGCGGGCAGATCGAGCGTGCCGTGCAGGCGCGGTCCCATGCGGACCTGCATCAACTCGAGGTAATCGCTGATGCGTGCAAACTCCGCAGCCAGTGCGTGCGAGTTTGAGCGCGAGGCGTCGAGCGTGGCGCGCAGAAAGCCGTTCAGATGATCGAGCATTGCTTGTGCGCGCGGCGGGTCCTGGCCGATCAGCACGCGCAGGTTTGCAAGCGTGTTGAACAGCATGTGCGGCTCCAGTTGCGACACCAGCAGCTTGAGCTGGCTTTCCGCGGAGGTGCGCAGCGCGGCTTGCGCGCGCGCCTCGGTCGCGGCGAGTCGCCCGCGTGCGTAGAAAAAATAGGTGCAGCCAATCGCAATAGCGAGGGTAGGCGCGAGAGCAGGCAGTAGCGACTGCGCATAGCGCAGGAAGCCAAGCGGCGGATTATGGGTGCCGGTGAACAGGTCGCCAAGCGCATGCCCGGCGAGATAACCCACTACCGCCGACATCGCCACCCACGGCGCCATCAAGGCCCAGCCGGGCCAGCGCCGCTGGGGCACGAGGCGCTCGGGCGCGCTGCCGTGCGGGCCATCGGGAAGGCGCTGGAACGGTCGGCTCGAGAGGCCGTAACGCCCGGTTTCGATCAGGGCCTGAATGCAGAACGCGACGGTGAACGAGTAGATCAGATTGGAGACAAACGCCCCGTCCGACAACGGGCCGAACATGAACGTGCTCGCCAGCGCGACGAGGATCGTGATTCTCAGTTCACGCCAAAGCCATTTGAGAACGATGGGATACGGGGGCATGCGACCGTCCGGGATCAGGCGCTCGTCGAGCGGGATGGCAAGGAGGATGAGCGTACCACTCGCCACACGGCAAGGGTGCGGGCGAGGAATACGCCGCTAAACGCGCCGTAGGCGAGGCCGGCGAAGCCAGCGAAAGCTGCGTCGACGGCAAGGCCGGGGGTCATCGACAGTGCCACGCCGACAGCGAACTTGATCGCGAACAGCCCGAGCAGCAAGACGAGCGGCAGCCAGCTTCCCGGCATCAGCACGCTGCGCTCTTGCGGCAGCCAGCGAATCCCACTCCACACGCGCAGGGTCTGCGCTAGCAACAGCGTGACGGTCCCGCCGCCGACCCAGGCGATCAACGCCAGCGGTTGGCTCGAAAAGGCGGACGCGACACCGTACAGCGACAGGATCACCATCAGCAGGGGCAGCGAGGTGCTGCTGCGCCACGACCTGCGGCGCGGCAGCGTCTGCCTGAAGCCAATGACGGTCAGGGCGGCGAGTATGCCCCAGACCCAATGCGGCGTTTGCAGGAGAATGGAAGTGAACATGGCTGCGGGCTCCGTGTCTATCAACGAGGGATTCGATGACGCACATCTTCGGGCCGGTTTCTGCAAGGTTCGAGCGATTTGCGACAGAATGACAAGCTGTGGCGCGAAACGGCCTGGATTCGGCGCGAAATGTTTTCGCGCGGTTTTGGTGCGCCGGCTGCGTAGTCAGGCACACCGCGTGCACGCGGCCGTCACGCGACGCCGCCTGAAAGGCTATTAAGCTACATTGATGGCTGCCGTACAGTGGGGGCGGGGCAAAGGTCCTATCTTGGGAACGGGCTCCGCGTGCCGTATACCTGCCAGGAGAGGGGTTGCATCGACATGAGAAAGTGCTTTCCCAACGCGCTCGGCGCGCTGACCGCAATCGGCGCGCTACTCTATTCGCTCCCCGCCGTCTCACACGAACTCGACGCGCAGCTGGACTGTACCTCTAACGCGCACGCCTTCATCGCGGCGCTGCAAAGCGACCAGTTCATCGAAGCGCAACCGATGCATGTGGAAGCGAACTCCGTCAATGCGTTTCGCCCCACTCACGGCAGCGAACTGACGGCGTTCGGTTTTCGCGTCTACGCCGTGCTCGGTTACGCGCGCGACGACGAGTTGTTTCAGAAGGGAAAGGGCGAGGCGATGGCGGGCTCGCTGTATGGCGTGGTGGTGTTCGGGACGAGTGAGTCCGTTAAGGTGCATTTACACGACGCGGGCAGCGACGCGGCCGTGCATGAAGTCCTGCCGCTCATCATGACCGCCGTGCTGTGCAAGGCGAATTGAGGCGCCTGCGTCATGTGTCTGCCTCATGTGCCGGCATGAGGCGCCCGCGGCGACCGTCGAGCCTTGCTTCTGTCAGCGGCGGCAATCAGGCTCGTCGCTCGCGTACGCTGTCCGCCAGCGCGTCTCTGACCTCGCCGATCACGCCCCGCCAGCCTGCCCCGCGCTGGCGGAACAAAGACATGTCTTTTGGGTACCACGGCGACTGAGCACCGCTACGATGCCAGCGCCAGTCGACGCCCTGACGCGGCAGCATCAGCCAGCAGGCCACGCCGAGCGCGCCCGCCAGATGAGCGACGGCGGTATCGACGCAGATGACGAGATTCAGTTGCCCGACGATGGCGGCGGTATCGCCGAAATCGCGGATCTCGTCGCCGAGGCATACAAGCGGCTGCCCGGCCGCGCATTTCCGCGCCTCGGCCTCGGCGCCACCTACCTGCAAGCTGATAAAACGCACGCCGCTTACCGACCACAAAGGCTGCAGCGCGGAAAAATGGGGTAACGAGCGTTCGGCGTCGTTATCGTGTTCAGGGTTGCCCTTCCAGACGAGTCCCACGCGTAAGCCGTCGGCGGGCAGCCGGGCTCGCCACGTCTCGAAGCGGTTGGTGAAGACCCCCACGTATGGAATCCGCGCCGGAACCGACCCGAGCGTCGTGCCGAAGCGGTAAGGCAGGCTCAGCAAGGAATCCCAGTAGTCGTGAACCTGCAAACCTTGCGGGTCGGTGATCAGCGCATCGATACCTTGCACAGTGCGCAGAAGCGGGACGAGTGCCGGTTTGCAGATCACGGAGAGCTTCGCGAGACCGCGCGCCTTGAGCAGGCTCACGTAGCGGACAAACTGGATCGTGTCGCCGTAGCCTTGCTCGGGCAGGAGTAACAACGTCTTGCCGCGCAGGTCTTCGCCGTTCCAGCGCGCGAACGGCAAGGCACCGTGCTCACGGAATACCTGGGAACGTGCTTCGTAATGGGCCCAGCCTTCCGCATAACGCCCCGCCGCCAGCAACAGGAGCCCGTAGTTGTAGCGGGCTTCGGCGCAAGCGGGGTCCAGTTCGAGCGCGCGGCGATATTCGGCTTCGGCCGCCTCGTATTGCAGAATGCTTTCGAAAGTGTCTGCCAGATTGGCGCGGACCTGCGCCGAATCCGGCATCCATGCTAGCGCATGACGATAGTGATCCACAGCGTCGGTAAAGCGCCCGGACGTGCGCAGCAGATTCGCCAGGTTGTTGTGGGCGATGCCTTTGTGATCGTCGGCTTCGATCAACGCTCGGTACAGGCGTTCGGCGTCGGCAAGATCGCCTCGTTCCTGTGCATCGAGTGCAGCCTGAACAACCTGAAGCTCCGTATTTAACACGTGACGCGGGCGCGGCTGGCTCATCGGACGGTGTGGTTCTTATCGAAGCGGCGCAAGCATGTGGGACCGACTCGTCGTCAGTCGCCGCGCTTGAGCTGCCTTAGACGCCAGATCAGACTGGAGGTATCGAAACGATTGCCGCCCAGGTTCTGCACGTCGCCATAGAACTGATCGACCAGCGCCGTAACCGGCAACGCGGCGCCGTTGCGCTTCGCTTCATCAAGGCAGAAGCCGAGGTCCTTGCGCATCCAGTCCACCGCGAAGCCGTAGTCGAACTTGCCTTCGATCATCGTTTTGCCGCGGTTGTCCATCTGCCAGCTGGCGGCGGCGCCCTTGCCGATCACT
>JBEKNG010000579.1:0-4314 GCA_049523075.1 Paraburkholderia sp. | reverse complement strand
CTCCTCCGAGCCAAAGCCCGCCTTTTGCGCAACCCATGCCATCGACATCGCGTTCTGCGATTCCAGCAACTCCCGCGCAATCGCCACACGTTCACGCACGAGCCACTCATAGGGTGCCATTCCCGTCGCATCGTGAAACTGACGCTGCAACGTGCGCGGGCTCATGGCTGCGCGTTCGGCGAGCGAGCGCAAAGTATGCGGCAACGCAGGGTTGGCGCGAACCCAGTCCATCAGCCTTGCGACGCGGCCGCCTTCGTCCGGCGGCACCGGCCGCGGCACGAACTGCGCCTGACCGCCCTCGCGATGCGGCGGCACCACCAGCCGCTGTGCCACCCGGTTGGCTATCGCACTACCGTAGTCGCGCCGCACCAGATGCAGCAGCATATCGAGTCCGGCGGCCGAACCCGCTGAGGTCATGACCTGCCCTTCGTCGACGTACAGCGCGTCCGGCTGCACGCGCAGTTGCGGATAACGCCGCGCCAACTTGTCGGCATAGCGCCAATGCGTGGTGACGGTTTTGCCGTCGAGCACGCCCGCCGCGGCAAGCACGAAGACCCCCGAACAGATCGAGCAGAGCCGTGCGCCACGCAGGTAGGCGGCACGAATTTTCCTCAGCAAAGGCGCAGGGGGTAATTCATCGGCATCGCGCCAGCCAGGCACGACAATCGTCGCGGCGCGATCGAGCAGCCGTAGCGAGTAAGGCGCCGCGACGGTAATGCCACCCGCTGCGCGCAGCGGCCCTGGCTCGACCGCGCAAGCCGCGAAGCGGTACCAGTCGAGTTCGAGTTCCGGCCGCTCGAGTGCGAACAGCTCGGTGACGCAACCGAATTCGAAGGTACAAAGCCGGTCATAGACCAGCGCGACGACGAGATGATCTTGCATGGCGTAATGTTACCGGAGATTGCCAATTACGCCACTTCTGCATGGACCGCGTGTCCGTAACAATCCTCAATACGGAGCAGACTTGGCAACGATCCGGTCATCGCGCCAGCAAGTCGCTCGTCTCGACTCTGTGCTAAAGGTGGTGCCAGCAGTCCGAGTCCGCAAGATGCGGACCTGCCAGTCTTGCAAATCCGGGCATGGATCATTCTTGTTTGCCGATAGTTAGCTGGAAACCCTCATCGACCCAGCCGGTAATGCCGCCGATCATTACCTTGACCGGGCGACCGAGTTGGGCAAGCTTTATTGCAGCTCGCGTTGCGCCGTTGCAATGAGGGCCCGCACAGTATGTGACGAAAAGCGTTTCGGGCGGATACTCAGCGAGCTTTGACGTCACTATCTTGCCATGCAGAAGGTTCACCGCGCCTGGCACGTGGCCACGTACGAAATGTGCAGAGCTACGGACGTCGAGCAGTACGAAGTCGACGGAAAGTAGGTCGTCGCTCTCAAGCGCCGCGTGTACATCAGCGCAATCAGTTTCGAACGACAACAAAGTGCTGAAGTGAGCGAGCGCCGCAGCGCTGTCGGCGAACGGAACGGCTGAGACTGGGGACATATAAATCTCCTTTTGCATCTATCGTTGCAATGGATTGTCCGGGTCTGCTGCATGACTGGCCAGTGGCGCAAAAGCCATATGCCGGTAACATTGCGCCACGCCCATGGTTCGGCGGCAAGAACGACTCAAGATCGGCCGCAGCCGCCGTCCGCGCATCGGACTAACGCGTCCGCTATCTGCCTCTGACCGGGCGTTCGCCACCTAACAGCCGCGAACGCCCGGTCGAATCTCAGCCCGCTGGCTCGCGCCGCTGCGCGCGTGCGGATCCACGCGTAAGCAACCCAGGCCAACTCTTGCCCAAGGTGCCCACGTTGCGGTGAGTTCCCTTCATTCCCCATAGCCGCTCAAGGTTCCGGTCGCGTCGGTGCACTCCGCGGTTTCCTCCCTCGAGCCTTGTCCAACGCCTGCCAGCATGGGTCGTCGTGCACTCATGCGGCAGCGGACAAGGGCAGGCATCGAACAACGCTTAACGATCTGAGCCGATCGTCATCGGCTCGGTGCGGCCAAAAAGCGCGATAGATATGCCGGCCACGTCGCGCGATTTTCTCAGTCATGATCGAGCGGCGCATAACGAGAGTCACGAAGCCGTACGCGGTCAGCGGTACGCCCAGCATGGCACCGAGGCACGGCGGCAACCGGCGTGCCGATCCGCTGACTGGCGCATCAATAGTGGTTTTTCGCTAACGAGTCCATCAGTTTCTTGAAAGACATTCTTTCAGCTTCACAAAGAAGATGAGCGCCCCTAGCTCTTATACTGCGTCGCAGCGTCGCTGCGTCTCATGGCCGCAGGGCCGTTGGTGATGTGAAACATCTGCCGTAAAAATGCTAATGAAAGAGACTTTATGAAACTGAAGGGTTTGGTCATTGCAACACTCGTGCTGTCGACGGGGGAAGCGCATGCACAAAGCAGCGTCACGCTGTACGGCGTCCTCGACGCGAGCGTGGCCTATACGGATAGCGTGAACACGAGCAAGGGCATCTCCACAGGTACCGCCCAAGGCGGCGCCCAATATCAGATGTTTTCTGGACTCCTGAACACCTCGCGCTGGGGCATCAGAGGCAGTGAGGATCTCGGCGGCGGTCTGCACGCCGTGTTTGATTTGGAAAACGGCTTCATGCTCAACAGTGGCGCGTTGAAAAATTCCGAGGCAGGGCAAACCGCCGACTTGTTCGGCCGGCAGGCCTGGGTCGGTGTGAGTTCCGACCAGTACGGTTCGGTTACACTGGGTCGTCAATACGATTTCATTTTCGAATACGTTGCACCGCAGAGTGCGACCGGTGCAGGTTGGGGTGGCAACTTTTTCGCCCACCCGTTCGACAATGACAACATGGACGACAGCCTGCGCTTCAACAATTCGATCAAGTTCAAAAGCGCCACATACGCTGGCATCAAGGTCGGCGCGATGTATGCGTTCTCCAACGCGGCGGGGGAATCAGGTAACGACAACGCGTACAGTGTGGGCGCCAACTATGCGTACGGCGGATTCACTGTTGCGGCTGCGTACGACCAGATCAACCGTAACGCCAGTTCCATGAATACGGCAGGCGTATCGAGCTCGATCGATGGGAACGCGCTGTCGTATGGGGGCGACCAACAAATCTACAGTGTCAGTGCCGGGTACAAGTTCCCTAACAATTCGTCGATCGGCTTCGTATGGAGCCATGCCGTTACGTACGACCTCATGAACCCGACCGCCGGTACCGGTGCCACCACCAGCCTATACGGTAGCTCCTACGGCCTCACGGGCAGCTCCTTGAAGTTCGACAACTTCGAAATCAACGGTCGCTATTTCGTGCGGCCCGATATTTCCCTCGGGGCAGCCTACACGTACACCATGGCTTCGTTTTCGGGAGGGACCTCTGGGCTAGGCGGCACGATGACTTCGGCCGGAGCGGCCACGCCGCATTGGAACCAGGTTACGGTTGAGGCCGATTACCTGCTTTCGCGCAGCACCGACATCTACCTGGCGGCCGCCTATCAGAAAGTCAGCGGCGGCAATGGCATCCAGGCATTTAACGCTGGCATCTACAACATGACGCAGGCGTCGGGTGACGAGCAGGCGGTCGCCGCAATTGGCATGCGCCATCGGTTCTAACCCCCTACCGCGCGATACCTCGTAGGTCGCTAGACCGCTTGAAAGGCGCCGGCAGGCGCCTTTCAAGCCTCGGTCGCGTGCGCGAAACGTGGTCATCAGGCCGATTCTGCTACAAGTAGATCAGCGCGACGCCAGAATTAACTTAACATGCGCACTTCATTAATAGCCACCAGGGGCTGAAGAAAGAAATCATGCTTACAACAAGACGACTGGGATCGGGAATCGGTATCTGGATCGCCGCCCTGATCGGCATTGGAGCGGCGCACGCCGATGAGGTCGTCCAGGCTGCCACGCCGGAACATGTCGCCGACTTCGTGGCCCATGACTTCCATTTTTCCGATGGTACAGTCTTGCCGGAAGTGCGCATCCACTACGTGACGATTGGTACGCCACATCGTGATGCACACGGTCGGATCGACAATGCGGTGCTGTTGATGCACGGCACAACTGGTAGTAGTGCTGAATTTCTGACGCCGCTGATGCGCCGGGAGTTGTATGCGCCTGGTCAACCGCTGGACGCACAGCACTATTTCGTCGTGATTCCCGATGGACTGGGTCGTGGGGGCTCCAGCAAGCCCAGCGACGGTCTGCGTACACACTTCCCGCACTATGGCTATAACGACGTGGTAGAGGCCAATCATCAAATGCTGGTTGACGGGCTGCACGTCACGCACCTGCGTCTGGTACTCGGCGTTTCGATGGGCGGCATGCAGACGTGGATCT
>JBEKNG010000578.1:0-4315 GCA_049523075.1 Paraburkholderia sp. | reverse complement strand
AGCACATTCGCCCCGCCGACGAGGCCGGTCAGACCGCCCTGCGTCACGACCGGCTGCCGGTGGCGCGAGCAGATCGCGAGGACCTGCGCGACTTCCTCCGTGCTGCGCGGCCGTACCAGCGCGAGTGGCGTCTTGCCGGGCACGCCGCTCCAGTCTTCGAAGCGCCTGTCCCCGAACTCTTCGGGCAGTGCGACGACCTGTGCGCCGAGCGCTTCGCGTAGCGCAGTAACGCTTTCATGTGCGTTCATGAGTTCTGTTCCTGTTCGGTGCCGACGTAACCCGGCGAAATGGAATTGACGCGCACGCCCGTCCGCGGCCCATTCTGCCGCGAGCAAGCCCGTCAGATGAATCACACCGCTGCGAGGCCTTTCGCGACCGCGAAGCCGATGCCCTGCGCCGCGCCCGTCACTACGCACACGTCGCCGTCGAGGCGGAATACGTCCAGCGCCGAAGCCGTGCTCATGTGCGCGCTCCCTGAACAGCGACGATCTCCGCGCTGCCATCCGCATGACCGACGATCATCTCGCTCGTGATACCCACGAAGAGGCCGTTTCCCGCGACGCCCGGAATGGCATTGAAACGCGGCGCCAGCGCGAGCGGATACAGAATCGCTTCGAGCTGGCAAGCGAGAAGTATGGCACGAGAACTTCGAGCCGGAGTCCCGCCGTCGCGCATCAGGTTGCTCCGTCTGGTCGCTGCTGAAGTCAGGCAGCACATTGCGGCACTTTGTCACGGGTTACGTTCATTAAGTGACCGCTCGACCGCTTCGCTCCGTAGATGCCGGTAGTTTTGTTTACCGACCCGGGCGTGGTTACAAGGGTGTAACTGTTTTTTAAGCCCGTCTTAACTGTTGCCTGCCATCGTAGTTGCCAGGACTGACGTCCGAGCTTTCTGTTTCGCCGCTGGCGCATGAGCAGTGTCTTTTGCCCCGCAGCGGCGCTACGACGGCGGCACCGAAAAAGTCATGAAAGGAAATTCAGCACACGATGTCTATCAAATCGCAAACCCCAACGCACACCCTACTGCTCACCTGCAGCGAACGTTCTTCCAATGATCCCGGGCTGTTGCAACCACCCCGTTGCTCTCCGCTTCCGCGACGTATATCGCAGTCAGCTTCGGGAGAAATTCGTGCGTAAGTTAATCGCGTTGCTCGCTGTGGCCGCAAGCCTGAGTGGTTGCGCCGTTGCACCAGCATATGAAGAAGCGCCGACATACAACTCGGTCTACGCCTATCCCTTCTACGGGCCGGGGTACGGGACCTGCAGCATTTTGGGCGATTGCGACGCCTGGGGTGGTTGGTACGGCTATCAGTGGTACGGATACGGTTGGCGCGGTGGCTGGCACGGCGGATGGCATGGAGGCCATGGTGGATGGCACGGTGGACATGGAGGCGGACATGGAGGTGGGGGAGGATTTGGCGGTGGAGGCGGGCATGGCGGCCGCTGAAACGTTCCCTGGTCGGACTCCATGCCGCCACTCATATTTCGCTCTGAATCCAGTCACGGGGACCCGTTCACGGGTGTAGACAATTAGTTTGCCGCGAAGCCCGTTTCGGTGCGTCTGAAAGTACGCCCGCTGAAGAAGCTGAAGGTCGCCGCTCTCTAAACCGGACGGCTGAAAAGGAAGCCCCTCGCGACTGAAGTCCGAGGGGCCTTTTTGTTTCTATGCCTGAGCACGCACGTTTCAATTCCATCGGCCGCGTCGTGGGCGGAATCCGTCAATGCTGTGGTTTTTCCGCGAGTCGAGTTATACGCCCGTATAAGCAGGCGACGCTAACGCGGTATCGGCATATCCGTCTGTAGAGTAGATTCGCCGTTCGGCAAAACCTATTCTTTTCTCACTGAGGCGGCGCTCGCCGCTACGACAGCGCAAAGCTCGCTGTTCGGCCCCGCAACAACATAGCCCTTTCCAGTAGCCGCAAGTCAGTGGTTATGCGACCTCCAGCCGCGTGCTGTAAAGGCCTTTGGACAGGTTGTTGAAATATCAACGACTCCCGGCACAAACACACTGCGCGGATGCATGTCATCGAAAATATTTCAGATTTCGTAATGGCTGAAAGGCCATCGGGAATTCCGACTCTACACGACGTTCTCGAAACACAGTTCGCTCCCATTGCCGCCGCGCTGACGGAAGAACTCACTGCGCTGTTGGCAGCCCTTCTCGACCACAGGAGAAAGCAGATGTCCGACGCGTGGGTTCGCTTCCGATGCAGCGTGTCGGACTGAAGTTCGTAAAGAAGGAAATGAAGATGATTGACGATTTGACAGACAATGAATGGGCGCTAGTTGAGGCTCTATTCCAAATGGGCTGCGTTCCGAATGGGCGCATCGGCCGGCCACGCGTGGATGCACGCAGAATTGTGAACGGCGCTTTGTGGGCGCTGGCGTCTGGCGGCGGATGGGCTACGTTGCCAGGACGATATCCCTCGCCACCAACTTGCCGCCGGCGCTTCGAAGAGTGGCATGCCGACGGGACGATTGTAGAACGGCTCAAACGACTGCGCACGAGTGGCCGTGAGGTTTCGCTGCGGGGACCACTTGGCGCCGCAGCACTCCAAAAGCCACCGGCACAGGCAAGCCACGAGGGTCTTCGTGGTGCACGGTGGACCAAGCCCGAGTTTTGGCAGCCGCCGGCGGCAACTGCCTGACTACACACCTTGGCGAACAAATAACTCATGGGATAGATGTGAGCAAACTGATCGACGAACCACTACCACTGTGTGTTGGCGCCTCTGAAGCCTGTGCCTCTTCAACGGCAAGCGTAGAGTGAAACAACGAGCGACTATTATCTGCAAGCGTCACGGAAAATTTCTGTTCGTTCGCAAGGTTGAATCCCGGTGGGCGCTTCCCGGCGGCAAAATCGAGCAGGGAGAACGCCCTGCCGATGCGGCCGCGCGCGAACTTTGCGAAGAAACAGGTCTGCTTACACAACCGATGGCGTACCTGTTTCAATTCGGAGGCAAGGGCAACCACCATCACGTCTTTGAAGCGACCGTGTTGGAGTCGGATGCTCCGCAACCGAAAAATGAAATAGCCGATTGCAAGTGGTTCTCACTCGACGAAATGGACCGGTCTACCATCAGCGTCGCTACACGGGGCATCCTGGAGTGCATCGAGTCGGCGACACGCCCCTAGCGCAGCGCGCCTGGCCTACGGCGGAAACCTGCCAGAATCTTCCACATCACCGACGGCGTTATCTGCACGGGACCGATGCCGATCGAGACGAGCACGGACAGGGCGCAACCAGTCGTTTGCAATTACGGGAAGACTCAGTTTTTCAATTCGCCCTACCGTTGCTGAACCTTGAGCCGTTATCTACGAGTATTCCGTCAGGTGGTGCGCGCGCTGTCAGGTGGGCTTGACGCTTTCTCCGAATCGTTACACCAAATATGAAAGGCACGCGAATATATGAAGCTATCCTTTGTCCAGAAGCTCTGGCTGCCTCTGGCCCTGAGCCTGCTGTGTCTCACTGGAATCTCCATCTATAGCGCTTATCACGGGAGAGACGTGCGGCTGGACGAGCGCAAAGCAGACCTTAAGCACGCATCGGAGATCGCGCTGAGTGTCGTCAAGACCTTGGCGATCAGGCGGCCGCCGGCTCGATGCCCTTGGCCGAGGCCCAGAAGCGGGCCATGGACAGCATTCGCAACATGCGCTACGGCGAAGACGGTTATTTCACGATCCTAAATTCGCAACCCACAATCCTGATGCACCCGACGTACCCGGAACTGAATGGTAAGGACGTCAGCGACTACCAGGATTCGAACGGTGATCGGCTCTACAAAAATACGGTCGATCTGATCAAGCGTGACGGTCAGGGTTTTATCTCGTATGCGTTTCCGAAGCCCGGTGTCGCTGAAGCCTCTCCAAAAATCGGTTACAACGTCTCCTATCAGCCGTGGGACCGGATTCTCCAGACGGGGATTTACGTCGACGACATCAATGCGGCATTCCGCTCTGCGCTGTTCCTGAGCTTCGGAGTCCTCGCGGTGCTGGGCGGTGCGCTGTCGGCCATCGTGGTGCTGCTCAACCGCGTCCTTCGCTCGCTGGGTGGTGAGCCATCGTACGCGGCTGAAATTGCCAACCAGATTGCCAGTAACGATCTGACTGCCTTGGTAAAGACCGCGCCGGATGACCGCTCGAGCTTGCTGTTTTCGATGAAGCGCATGCAGGAGCAGCTCACGCAGACGATTGGCACGATCAAGGTTTCAGCCGAGTCGATTGCCACCGCCACGCATCAGATTGCGGCGGGCAACCAGGACCTGTCGCAGCGCACCGAAGAGCAGGCCGCCTCGCTCCAGGAGACCGCAGCCAGC
>JBEKNG010000577.1:0-4315 GCA_049523075.1 Paraburkholderia sp. | reverse complement strand
AGTCCGCGCCGCGCGTCAACGCGCCCGATGAAGCTGATGAGACGGCAGCAGCCGAGGCCGATCCCGAGGTTGCCGGCGGCGCGATAGCTCAATTGATGTTGCGCGACCATGTCCTGCTCGGTTTGCAGGTGGCGGACCGCGAGGCCCTGTTTGTCGAGCTCGGCCGTTTCTTCGAACAACGCTACGGGTTGCCGGCAGCGGCTGTGAGTGCCGGACTGGCGGCGCGTGAAGCGCTCGGCTCGACGGGACTGGGGCAGGGCGTGGCCGTTCCGCACGGTCAGATCAAGGGCCTGCGTGAGGCCATGGTCCTGTACGTCCGGCCCGCCATGCCGATCGCGTTCGACGCGCCGGATGGCAAGCCCGTCAGCGATATCGTCGTGCTGCTCGTGCCGAAATGGGCGAATTCGACGCATTTGCGGCTGCTGGCCGATGTGGCGGAGCGTTTTTGTGACCACCAGTTCCGCGAGCAACTGCATGCCTGCGACGATGCGCATGCGGTGTGCCAGCTCTTTGTTGAGTATGACCCGGCGTGATCGTCTTGATCATCCAGCCAAGCGGGGCCCATCACATTGAGGTGATGGGGCCCGCTTGTCGTTGCAAATCATCGTTACAGGGGCGACGTCAGCCGCGCTGCGACTGAGCTCCGGTTAACTAATGAGTGGCTCCAGCCAAGGCGCCCCCGGCCAGGGCGCCCCCAGCAAACTCCGAGCGCAAATCCTGCAGGGCTTCGCGAGCCTTGCGCAGGCGCACCACAAGTTCGGCGGAAGCGCGTGAAATCGGCATGCGCGTTTCGTCCGTCATGGGATGATCGAACGCTAGCATGGCCTTGATGGCAGACGGATTGGGGGCCGAGAACAGCAGCCGTAACAATGGTTGCAAGCTCGTGAAGAGCGCCTGGGCCTGCTCGGCGCAATGGCTTTCGGCGAGCGCCTGCACTTCGATCAGCAGATCCGCGCAGACGTGGGCGCTGGCCAGAATGCCGCCCGCTCCGCCATGACCGATGCAGTCCAGGAAGGCTTCGTCCGTGCCGCACAGCAGGCTGATCGGCACGCTGCGCAGCTTGTCGAAGTTGTCCTTTACGCATTCCTTGATCGCGACGATGTTGTCATGCTCGGTGAGGCGCGCGACCGTGTCCGGCGCGACGGCCACGCCGGTGCGATGCGGCACGTTATACAGCACGATCGAGCGGTCGGTTGCGAGCGCAACCTGTTCGAAGTGCCATTGCACGCCGGCCTGGTCCGGGCAAATGTAGGTCGGCGGCGAAACCAGATAACCAGCGCAATCCCAATGCTCGTAGCGTCGAAGCTCGCGGATGACCTCACGCGTATCCGGGCCGCCAACACCGACAAGGACTGGCAAGCGGCCGCCGACCACGTCGGTGATGGCTTGCAATACTGTGACCCGCTCGGTTTCCGACAGCAAGGCGGCTTCGCCGGTTGTGCCCAGCGCCACAAAGCCGCTGATCTCAGTGCGCGAATAGTAGTCCGCCAGATGCTGTAGCGCGTCGATATCGACTTCGCCGTTGCGCATGGGCGTAACGAGCGGCAACCAGATGCCTGAATACATGATTAGCGTACCTCCTTGCCCGCATGGCGGCGCTTGACCGGCCCGATCATGGCGTAGGGGAGAGTCGTAATCAGTGCGTGCATCGTGAAGTCGAGGTCGTCGGGAGCGATGTCGAGGTTCAGGTTCACCTGGTCGCGGACGATCTCGGTGCTGACGACGTAGACGCCCAGAGGCGAGTGCAACAGCGTTTTGAGCTGGACCCGCGCATCGTCCTCGGATACGCCGAGGAGGGTCACCGGCAACTGCACGCGCGACGAAGGGAAGGGGATGACGTTGTGACGAGAGACGGGTTGCGCACGTTGGGGTCCGGCGTCGAAGACTTGAAGTGACAGAGGAAGAGCCATGAGAGGGTAGTCGCTGCTGTGGTTGTTCAACACAGTAACTAGAGTAGACCCCTCGGTGTAAACATCGCGCTAAAATCCGCGCCCTTGGCGGAAAAATGCGGTGGTGGTGGGATCGGTCGATACCCTGCCGAATCAGGGCATCGACGGCGCTGCCTATCCCTTGGTGCGCTCGGCCGGCATCCAGCCTTGCGTCTTGCCGATCTCCGCGACCTGCTTCGCGATGGACTCGGCCAGCTTCTTCGCATTGCCCGCTGCGCCGCCGTGGGTGGTCTCCGATACGCCATGCAAGCCTGCGCCCGCCGCCGCCGATGTTGCAAGATGTCCGGCCGCTGCGCCGACACCAGCAGTTTCTGCGATGCCAGGCATTTTGCCGCTGTCCGCGCTGGCATCGAAACTTTGCACGAGCCGCGGCGCACCACCGGCAGGCTTATAAAGCAACTGAACCTGCGTGCCAAGTTCGCTTTTTCCTGCACCCAGACCGATCAGAATCCGGCGCCGACGGTTGCCCGAATCGATGGTGTCGAACTTGCCTTGTACGAGCAGCACGTTCTGATCCGCCGGTGCCGGTACATCCGAGCGGATGGCGCGCAGACCCATGGATTGCAACTGGCGCACGATCTCGTTGGCCACCTGCTCGCGTACCTCGGCCGCTTCCTGAGCCTGCTTCTGCGCGGCTGAGGTGCCGTCGAACTGTGACGTCATTTTCTGGATCACACCGCCGTTATCGAGCTTCACCTGGTCCGGGGTGCTGTCGAACGAATAGACGTAAATGTTATCCGGGCGCACTTGCGGCTGGGCCGAATACTGGCGGGCGTTGCTGACGCCGCCGGCACACCCTGCCAGCAAAGCGCAAAGAACCATCACTGCGGCCGTGGCACCGCGTGCGCTATTTCGGGTTACGAATCGAATTGAATTCAACATGTTCATCCTGTCCTGACACGGTCGTGTCGTCACTCGCTTAAACGTATCGTCCGATGATTGCGAAATCGTAGGATGCAGATTCATCTTCGATCTCATTCATGCGTGATACACCTGCTGATCTCAGGCACGTTTCGCAGGTGCACCGGCAGCAGAGGCGAGTATGGAGGAATGAACTTTTGAACTCCACGCTTCAATTATGTCGAGTCATGTCATGCAGGCTGGCGAGGCCGCTGGGCGGACCGACGGACATGCGCGAGGGGATATTGCTAGCCGGTCAGCGCCGCCCCGGCACCCCTATCCAGACAAACCCTGATTGCTGCATGGAATTGGCCACTGCTATCGTTCGCAGGTCTTGTGGAAGCGCTTCCACTCCGCTTCCGCCCTCCCGGTTCAACGACCTCGCGAAGGAGAATCCGTGGCAAACGTATCCGCTCCGTCCCAAGACCTGAACGGTGACCCGTTCTCGCCACCGGCCGATTCAGCGCTCTGGCGCAAACAGTTCCTGCTGGGCGCGGCCACCGCGTCTTATCAGATCGAGGGTGCCGTTCATGAGGACGGCCGTCTGCCGTCGATCTGGGACACCTTCTCCGCGACCCCCGGCAAGGTGCTCGCCGGTGACACAGGCGAGGTGGCGTGCGATCACTATCATCGCTGGGAAGGCGACTTCGACACGCTGACGGCGCTCAATTTCGAAGCGTACCGTCTCTCGGTCGCCTGGCCGCGCGTCATGGACGAGGCAGGGCGGCCGAACCAGAAGGGGCTCGACTTCTACAAGCGGTTGCTCGGCCGCCTCAAGGAGAAGGGCCTCAAGACCTTCGTCACGCTGTACCACTGGGACTTGCCGCAGCATCTCGAAGATCGCGGCGGCTGGCTCAATCGTGACACCGCGTATCGCTTTGCCGATTATGCCGATCTGATGAGCCGCGAACTCGCGGGCCAGGTCGATGCATGGATGACGCTCAACGAGCCGTGGTGCTCGGCGTATCTGGGCTACGGCAACGGTCATCATGCGCCTGGCCTCGCCAATGGACGCTTTGCCACGCAGGCCATGCATCATCTGCTGCTCGCGCATGGCACGGCGATTCCCGTGCTGCGCGCGAACGATCCGGCTTCCAGCAAGGGGATCGTCGCCAACTTCGGCAGGGGCACGGCGAATTCTGCGAGCGCTGCCGATCAGCGCGCGGCGCATCTGTTCGAGGTGCAGCACAACGCATGGATTCTCGATCCGCTGCTCAAAGGCGCGTATCCAGAGGATCTGTTCGAACTCTGGCCCGGCACCGAGCCGTTGGTGCTGGACGGCGACCTGAAGACGATCTCCGCACCGCTCGACTTCCTCGGCGTCAACTATTACTTCCGTACCAACGTCCAGAGCGATGGAGGCCACGGCTTTACCGAAGTCCCGCTGGAAGGCGTGGAGCGCACGCAGATGGGCTGGGAAGTGCATCCGGACGGCTTGCGCGACCTGCTGATCGGCTTCAACAGAA
>JBEKNG010000576.1:0-4318 GCA_049523075.1 Paraburkholderia sp. | reverse complement strand
CCTTCTCGAGCGTGCTGGGGCAGAGCGAAGCCGACTATGTTCAGCACCACGCTTGGTTCCAGTACTACGCGAGCACGCAGAACCTTGCGCACACCCGGCCGTCTTCGGTGGCGGCGATTGGCTTTACCGATCCGCTGGATAACACCGCGACGCCGGTGCACCACCAGTACGACGTGAACGATTTCTTCGCCGCTGTGTCCGCTGGCAACTATCCGTCGGTCAGCTTTCTGAAGGCGCCTTCGGTGGCCGACGCGCATCCGGGTAACTCCGATCCGCTCGACGAGCAAGCCTTCGTGGCCAGCGTGGTGAACTTCCTGGAACAGCAGCCTGACTGGAAGAACACCGCGGTCATCGTCACCTATGACGATTCGGACGGCTGGTACGACCACCAGTTCGCGACGCCGACGACGTCGTCGTTCGATAGCACCACCGTGGAAAGCGCCGGCAATAGCTCGGATAACGAGCGCAGCATTACCGGTGCTGACCAGGTCTCCAGCGCCGGCGTTTGTAACGCTACGGGCGCAGTGCAAGGTGTTGGTATCAACGGTGGAGCGGTCAACGGCCGCTGCGGTCCGGGCACGCGTATTCCGTTCCTCGTGATCTCGCCGTATGCGAAGGCGAACTACGTCGACCACACGCAGATCACGCAGGCATCGGTGGTGCGCTTCATCGAGGACAACTGGCTCAGCGGTCAGCGTATCGGCCAAGGTTCGAACGACGCCAGTGCAGGCAGCATCATGAACCTGTTCAACTTCTCGACGACCGCCCCGGTTCCGGCGTTGTTCCTCGATCCGAACGCGGGTACCAAGCTCGCCTCGCCGCCGGCGTCTGCTTCCGCGACGGCACCATCGGTCTGAGCGACATAAGCCGGCATGCTTCACTGTCGGCTCACGTCCCGGCGGCTCACGCCGCCGGGACGATAGTCTCTGGAGAGGCCTGGCTTCGGCCAGGCCCTATGCGTTCCTGATACCTTCTGCGTTTCTCACCACCTTCACATGTCTACGAGTCCACACCCCACTTCGTCATCAGCCGGATCGATCATCGCCCCGCAGCCACCCGGAAACACCAGGCCACGTGGCCGGCGGCGTCTGTTGGCAGGGTGTGCGGTCGTGCTGCTCGCTGTGGCGGGTCTGGCCGCCTACGCACTGGTCTACCCTGAGCGGATGCCGGACGCGGTGGGAGAATATGTCGCGGATCTGACCGGTGCGAATCCGCATCCCGTGCAGCTGGTATTGCCGCCGTCTGCTCCTCTGAGTGCTGTCGCCAAACTGGGTCAGCAGATTTTCTACGACACTTCGCTGTCCGCTTCGGGCAAGCAGTCGTGCGCCTCGTGTCACAGCCCGCAACATTCGTACGGACCACCAAATGATCTGTCCGTGCAACTGGGCGGTGCGAATCTGGACCAACCGGGCTACCGTCCGCCGCCGTCGCTCGCCTATCTCTACCGTCAAGCGGTTTTTAGCATCGGGCCTGACTCGGCCGACGCCGAGGCCCCGCCCGATCTCGCTGCGCTCGCTTCGGCCGCGAAGGGTACGCAGCGCGCCGACAAGGTCGCGGGCCAGGCTCCCGCTGCCCCAGCGATGGTGCCTCAAGGCGGCCTGTTCTGGGACGGTCGTGCCGATACGCTGCAAAAACAGGCAATCGGGCCGCTGCTCGATCCGAACGAAATGGCTAATGCCAGCCTCGACGACGTGGCCGCCAAACTTGCCCGGACACCTTACGTCAAAACATTCCAGCAGATTTTCGGTCCGCGTGTCCTCAAGGATCCGAAGCTGTTCGCAGCGGAGGCCATGTTCGCGGTTGGCCGCTACGAGTTCGAGGAGCCGTCATTCCACGCGTTCACCAGCAAATACGACTACTGGCTACAAGGTAAGGCGCGTCTGACGCAAACGGAACTCCGGGGCCTGCATCTTTTCAACGATCCGAAGAAGGCCAACTGCGCGGGCTGCCATCTGAGCGCCCCGACCGCTGACAACTTGCCGCCGCTTTTCACTGACACGCAATACGAAGCGCTCGGCGTGCCTCGCAACCCTGCGCTGGCGCATAACCGTGACCCGAACGCTTACGACATCGGATTGTGTGGCCCGATCCGCAAGGATCTGGTGGCGCAAACCCAGTATTGCTCAATGTTCCTTACACCGACGCTACGCAATAGTGCGGCGCGCCACGTGTACTTTCACAACGGGGTATATCACGACATGAAGCAGGTGATGGACTTCTACAACCTGCGTAATACGAACCCCGAGAAGATCTACCCGCGCGATGCGTCGGGCAAGGTGATGGTCTTCGACGATGTTCCCAAGGAATATCGGGCCAACATCGACTATGCCGACGCGCCGTTCGACGTCAAGCCGACCGACAAGCCGGCGATGACGGACCAGGACATCAAGGACATCATCGCGTTTATCGGCACGCTAAACGACGGCTACCACCCTAACTGATCCGTCACATTGCCGGGGCCCCTATGTGCCACGTCAAGCACCAGGGGTCGATTTCCGAGTGGCGTTCGGTTGTTGCCCGGGGCGTCCCTGTTACCGGGCTCCCTGCTGCGACGGGGCACGGCGCCCATAGAGGTGGGGATGACGGGTGTACACTGCAAAAATTCTGCTTTTTGCAACGAACCATGACGTCCGGCAACGAGAATTATGATTTCCATGATCAGATAGGTCATTTGCTGCGGCGGGCCTACCAACGCCACGTCGCTATTTTCCAGGAAGCAATCCCCGACTCCGATCTGACCGCTGCGCAGTTCGTTACGCTATGCGCAGTACGCGAACATAAGGGCTGTTCGCTAAACGAAATCGTCAAGACAACCGCAATCGACCAGGCCACGATCCGTGGCGTGGTCGATCGATTGAAGGCGCGTGGATTGGTGGCGGTTACCGCAGACCCGAGCGACGGCCGCAAATTGCTTGTACGCGCAACCTCCCAGGGGCTGGCGTTGATCGATCGTACCGTACCCTTCGCCAAGGACGTCACCGAACAGACCTATGGGGAGCTGAATCCGGCGGAGCGTGTCGCGCTGACGTTTCTCCTCCGCAAGATGATGGGTTCCGAAGCGGAATGAAGGGTTCGCGGGAGCCCCGAGTGCTGTCGGGTTCAGTCTGGTTGTGCAAACGTCGGCGCGTTGAGCGATCATTGGGTTTTCTGTACGTGTCCTGGAGACCGCCCCATGCAAACAACCGTCGTTTCGAGCTGGAATCAGTTTATGGAGCTATCAGCGACACTCGACGGCTGGGCATTTCGGGGGCAGCAGGACGCGGCGTGGCCGTTGCTTAGCTCACTGTCGCGCTACATGCTTGCATATGTGGCTGACCGGTCCCAGTGGCGCGCGCGCGAAGAACGCGCGATCCGCATCTTCAGGCGCAAGGCGCACAACTTCGTGCCACATCCGAGTCTCCTGGACGACGACCTGCGCTGCCTGAGTCTCATGCAGCATCATGGTGCGCCCACACGATTGCTCGATTTCACCAAGTCGCCGTTTGTGGCCGCATTCTTCGCGCTGGAGCGCTCGGTTTCTGACGTGGCGATCTTCGCGCTCAACACGCCGGTGTTATGGAACAACCGTGCGCTTCCGAAAGCAACGCCCGGACTGACCCGGACCCTGATCGATCCTCGTGTGGACGGCAACCTCGAGAAGTACTTTCTGGACAACAGCAACGCCGTCGTCTGGTTCGGCGAGCCGGAGGAGATGGATGATCGCCTGATTGCGCAATCGGGCACGTTTGTTGTGCCGGGTGTGATAGACCGTCCGTTGCCCGACATCCTGGACGGCTATGCGAGCGACGACGAACTGCTACGCAAGATTGTGCTGCCTTCTTCGGTGCGCGGAGACGCAATGAAGTGGCTGTACAGAATGAACATTACGAATGCATCGTTGTTCCCTGGTCTCGACGGACTGGCCCGCTCTATTGCGGTGGAGATCGAGATGGTTTGGCCGGCTGCGCCGCTCGGTTGACTGAACGGATGGCGTGGGCATTGATCTCAGTGCTCACACCTATATTGTGTGATGGTCAAAAGCGGCGCTTAATTGATAAGGATTACTACAAAATAGGGCTTGAGAAGGCGCTGTTTATAAAGCCACAGCAACACCTCGTTTGGGTTGGCTCAAACCTCTTGGACTTGTCTTCGTCTTAGCATCGCCATAGCGTCGCTTAGCGATAGCGTCTTAAAAGCTGCGATCTGGCGGCCTAAAAACTTTTTTCTCAAATACGCTTGACGTGCCCCAAGCCGCATCGCATAATTCGCCTCCCGTTTGATGACGGACGCGCAGAAAGCAGAGCTTCTGGGCGAGAGTTCTTTAAAAATTAACAGCCGA
>JBEKNG010000575.1:0-4319 GCA_049523075.1 Paraburkholderia sp. | reverse complement strand
CTCAGGCGTTCGGCATTGCGCCTCGCGCCCAGTTCCGCATCCCCCATCTGCTTCAACCAGAACAGCCATCACTGGAGTCCGATCATGCCGTATCAGCACATTAAGGTTCCGACGGGCGGAGACAAGATTACTGTCAACGCAGACTACTCGCTCAATGTTTCTGACCA
Source organism: Paraburkholderia sp. (assembly GCA_049523075.1). GTDB lineage: Bacteria > Pseudomonadota > Gammaproteobacteria > Burkholderiales > Burkholderiaceae > Paraburkholderia. Next base: position 4,152 of record JBEKNG010000575.1, on the reverse strand, counting down.
CCCGGTCATTCCGTACATCGAAGGCGACGGTACGGGTACCGATATCACGCCGGTCATGATCAAGGTGGTCGACGCGGCGGTCGAGAAAGCCTACGGAGGCAAGAAGAAGATCCATTGGATGGAAGTCTATGCCGGTGAGAAGGCGACCAAGGTCTATGGTCCGGACGTGTGGCTGCCGGAAGAAACGCTTGCCGTGGTGAAGGAGTATGTGGTGTCGATCAAGGGGCCGCTGACAACCCCGGTGGGTGGCGGCATCCGCTCGCTGAACGTTGCGCTGCGCCAGGAACTCGATCTGTATGTCTGCCTGCGCCCGGTGCAGTACTTCAAGGGCGTGCCGTCGCCGGTGCGCGAGCCGGACAAGACCAACATGGTGATCTTCCGCGAGAACTCGGAAGACATCTACGCCGGTATCGAATGGGCCGCGGAATCGGAACAGGCGAAGAAGGTCATCAAGTTCCTGCGCGAAGAAATGGGCGTAAAGAAGATCCGCTTTCCGGAGTCATCGGCTCTCGGCGTCAAGCCGGTGTCGCGCGAGGGCACCGATCGCCTGGTGCGCAAGGCGCTGCAGTACGCGATCGACAACGATCGCCGCTCGCTCACGCTGGTGCACAAGGGCAACATCATGAAGTTCACCGAGGGCGCCTTCCGTGACTGGGGCTATGCACTGGCACACAAGGAATTCGGTGCGCAACTGGTGGACGGCGGTCCGTGGATGAAGCTCAAGAATCCGAAGACGGGTAACGACATCGTCGTCAAGGACGTCATTGCCGACGCATTCCTGCAGCAGATCTTGCTGCGCCCGGCTGAATACGACGTGATCGCCACGCTTAACCTGAACGGCGACTATATTTCGGACGCGCTCGCCGCGCAGGTGGGTGGTATCGGTATCGCGCCGGGTGCAAATATGTCGGATTCGGTGGCGATGTTCGAAGCCACTCACGGCACGGCGCCGAAGTACGCGGGCAAAGACTATGTGAATCCGGGCTCGGAAATTCTTTCGGCAGAAATGATGCTGCGTCACCTCGGCTGGACCGAAGCGGCGGACATCATCATCAAAGCGATGGAAGCGTCGATTTTGCAAAAGCGCGTTACCTATGACTTCGCGCGTCTGATGGAAGGCGCGACGCAAGTGTCGTGTTCGGGCTTTGGTCAGGTGCTGATCGTGAATATGTCAGCGTGAAGTTCGGCCCGCGCTGGGCCGGATTAAAACCCCCGGTCGATTAATAGTTGCCGGGGTGCCTTCTGGGTTCAGCCCCTGCGCCGCCGGCTGGTGGCGCGCGCTAATGCGGGGTTCCAGGCGGGTGTCTGGTCCGCGACAAATTGTCGCGTCATTGGCGCGTTGTTCTATCTCACAAACGAACCCCGGACACCCGATAACGGTTGCGCTGCATCGCTCGATGCGTCCGGACCGGTGTCTCAATACTCTGTACGAAAACCAAAATAATTCGTAATTCTGAATTTATCCTTCAAGTCCGACAGGGCGGACTACAGCATTGTCAGTCATCTTGAAAAGGCATCCTGATAAACGGTCAGACATCGGGCTGTATAGTTTGAAATCACCCCCTCTGATATAAATTCGCCGCTTTGATCAGCGTGTCATCGGTGCCGGTTCGGCCGCACCATCGCGCGCTCGACATTCGAGGGGAAAAAATGACCGGCGAGAAGATTCGCGCAAACGTTTATGTGGCGACACCAAGCTACGGCGCGGTTGTCGCAACGGACTATGTCCTTGGCCTGCTTGACTTATACGAGGCATCTGCTCGCTATGGCTTCGGTCTGCAGACGCACTTCAACAGCTTCGACAGCCTCATCACCCGCGCCCGCAACACTATGGTCGCCGAGTTTCTGGCGGACAGCCGTTTCACGCATCTGATGTGGATTGACGGGGACATCGGCTTCAAGGGGGCCGATGTGGTGCGGCTGCTGAAGGCAGACCGGCCGGTGGTAGCGGGCGTCTATCCGCTGAAATCGGACGGCTGGCCGCGGGCAGGGTTGCCCGAACCCTTGGCGGCCGGAACCACCAAGGCCGATTTTCAGGCGCGTTTTGCGACTTATCCGGCAGTGAGTGGCGCGCACAGATAGCCTGGAGCCCGATGCAGACGCTTTCCTGGATGTCCTGTACGCGCCCACCGGCCTCATGCTGATCAAGCGGGAGGTATTTCGCGCCTTGATCCAGCGCTTTCCGGAGCTTCACTGCCGCACGCGCATGCAAGGCCGCGAGGAAGAGGAGGCGGCCGTGGCCGCGTCCCTGCATTATTCATTCTTCGACACCATGATCGATTCGTAAACACGCGTGTACCTTTCTGAGGACTACGCGTTGTGTCGGCGTATCGAAAGTATCGGCATTACGCCGGCGGTGGATACGCGGTCGAACCTTACTCATCAGGGTGTGGCCGTGTTTCAGGGCGATCTGGCGCGCAGTCTGGAACTGCAGCGCTCGGCCAGCCGTCTCGATGCAAAGTAAAGGACCGCTCGCGCCCTGAGCGCGAGTCCGGCAACGCGGGATGCGCGAATCGCATCCCAGAATGAAGAAACCCGGCACGAAGCCGGGTTTCCAGGGTACGGGTATCGAACAGACTCAGGCGGCGGCCTGGATGTTCGATGCCTGTTTGCCTTTGGGGCCTTGCACGACCTCAAAGCTGACCTTTTGACCTTCCTTCAGGGTTTTGAACCCATTCATCTGGATGGCCGAAAAGTGTGCAAACAGATCCTCACCGCCTTCGTCGGGCGTAATGAATCCGAAACCTTTCGCGTCATTGAACCATTTGACCGTACCAGTTGCCATACCTACTTCCCCTGTAACTCATGACACCACCACGAGCCCTCGAAAAGCTTAACGGCCGCGATGCAGCCGCTCCCTCCTCACAAGCTCACCATCGGCATTTTTTCGAATTTGTGGCTGACTGAAAAAAGTGCCAGCTTGATTGTTGAGGCTCTTTATTCGAGTGTCAAGAAAATTTTGAGACACGTCCCGCTGCGTTGCAAACACCCCATTTCGAGGGTTTTTACCGCTTTTCTTATGTGCGGTGGCGCAAGCGTGGTGTCTTGAAAAGTCGCATAATCGACTCAAATGCTGTTCTGAGGGCGGGTGCTGCCGCAAGACTTACCGCACCAGGTTCCAATGTCGCGTAGGCGTCCGAATCTGGCGCATCGCGCGAGGCATCTCGGGGCCAGCAAACTCGGGGGGCCCGGGGTTTTCCGTGGAGGCGTCGCGCACGTACTCAGCTTGCTGCGGCAGGTTGTGCGATACTCGATCCAACTGCACTGCAACAGCAGAAGCAATGACATTCTTGGAGGGCCGGCTCCGCAATCGGCTCCGTGCAAGGCGCACGCGTGACAGGCAGTGCCGTCATGTGGAGGCGAATGGGAACACCCGGCCGGCCGGTCGGGTTTTGACAGGATTGCGGGCCTGTCCGAGTTGTTTAGAATGGGTGTATGGCAATTATCCCGGACAAGCAGGACGGCACCGTACTGGAGCGGCAGGAAAAAAAGCTGAAGCCGCCGGCCATGTATAAGGTGGTGCTGTTGAACGACGACTTCACGCCAATGGAATTTGTCGTGATGGTCGTGCAGGAATATTTCAATAAAGATCGTGAAACCGCAACGCAGATTATGCTGAAGGTGCATCGCGAGGGCAGGGGAGTTTGTGGGGTCTATACGCGGGACATCGCGTCGACCAAAGTCGAGCAAGTCGTTACCCACGCACGGCAGGCCGGGCATCCGCTGCAGTGTGTGATGGAGGAAGCATGATTGCCCAGGAACTGGAAGTCAGCTTGCACATGGCGTTCATGGAAGCACGCCAGGCGCGGCACGAGTTCATTACGGTCGAACATCTTTTACTGGCCTTGTTGGACAATCCGACGGCCGCAGAGGTGTTGCGCGCCTGCGCGGCCAACATCGAGGATCTGCGGCAGAACCTGCGCAACTTCATTCATGACAACACGCCAACCGTGCCTGGCACGGACGACGTGGACACGCAGCCCACGCTGGGTTTCCAGCGGGTGATCCAGCGTGCCATCATGCATGTGCAGTCCACCTCGAACGGCAAGAAGGAAGTGACCGGCGCGAACGTGCTGGTGGCTATCTTCGGCGAAAAGGATTCGCACGCTGTCTACTACCTGCAACAGCAGGGTGTGACGCGTCTGGACGTGG
>JBEKNG010000574.1:0-4323 GCA_049523075.1 Paraburkholderia sp. | reverse complement strand
AGCCGTGGCGGGAGAAGTGTTCACCTCGCCGTCAACGGATGCCGTCCTCGACGCGATCCGCGCGGTCGCCGGCCCCGCGGGCGTGCTTCTGATTGTCAAAAACTATACCGGCGACCGCTTCAACTTTGGTCTTGCCGCCGAGATCGCCCGCGCCGAAGGCATTGCGGTGGAGATGGTGATCGTCGCGGACGATGTCGCACTATCAGCGAGTGGCGAGCACGCTGGCCGTCGCGGCCTGGCAGGCACGGTGCTGGTTCACAAGATTGCGGGCGCCGCCGCCGCCGAAGGGCGGCCGCTAAACGAAGTCGCGCGGGCCGCACGCGAGGCGGCGACCATGCTTGGCACGATGGGCGTCGCACTCACGCCGTGCACGGTGCCGGCCGCAGGAAAAGCGGGCTTCGAGCTGGCCGACGGCGAAATCGAGTGGGGGCTCGGGATTCACGGCGAGCCTGGCGTCGAGCGCGGCGCGCTGGAGCCGGCAGATGCCATCGTCGCGCGTCTGATGACGAAGATCCTCGACGACCTCGCGTTGCCAGCGGACGCGCGCGTCGCCCTGCTGGTAAACAACCTGGGCGGCACGCCGCAGAGCGAATTGAGCATCGTCGCCGCTTCGGCGCTACGCTTTCTGGCGGCTCGTAGCATCAGCGTGGAGCGCGCATGGGCAGGTACTTTCCTGAGCGCGCTTGAAATGGCGGGTGTTTCGCTGACTATATTGCGCCTCGACGATCAGCGGCTCACGTGGCTCGATGCAGCCGCGCAAACGTCCGCGTGGCCCACATTGAGTGGTCGTGTGGCGCAGGCTTATGTCAAGGACGTGCCAGTCGCGCCAGACGACACGAGCGGTACGCGGCTCGCTCACGGATCGACATTGCGCCACGTCATCGAAGCGGTCTGCGCGTGCCTGATCGAAGCGGAACCGGTGTTGACCGAGATGGATCAGCGCGTGGGCGACGGCGATCTCGGCATTAGCCTCGCACGCGGCGCACGGGGCATCCTGCATGAAATCGATGCCTATCCGGCCGAGACACAACCGGGTGCCGTGTTGCGTGCCGCGTCCGCGACGGTACGCCGTGTGGTGGGCGGCACCTCGGGGCCGCTCTATGCGGTGATGTTGCTGCGCGCGGGCAGCGTGCTCGATCAATCCAGCGGACCCGCTGCGAAGCGTTGGGCGGAGGCGTTCAGCGCGGGCGTCGCTGCGTTGATGGAGCTTGGCGGCGCGCACCCGGGCGATCGCACCATGGTCGATGCGCTGTTGCCGGCCGTCGATGCATTGCAAGCCGCGCTTGTGCAATCTGCCGATATTGACGCAGCATTGCAGGCCGCGGTCGACGCAGCCGCATCGGGCGCCGAACAGACGGCATCGATGAGCCCTAAGCTCGGCCGCTCCAGCTATGTCGGCAAGCGCGCGCTCGGTTTCGCCGATCCCGGTGCGCACGCGGTCGGACTCTGGCTCGTGGCAATTCGCGAGGCGTTGCCTCGTTGAGCTTCGGCAGCGGCTAGCCATGCCAACGAGGCGCACTTCAAAGCCCGCACTTCAGGCGCGAATCATGTCTGGAATCTCTGCCACCATGGCATCGATCGCGCATGACGGACCTGCAACCCACCTTCGGCTGTGGACCGCACACATGCCTTCACTGTTAGCGATACTACGTAGCACCGTGGCCGCGCTCACCCTGTCCGCGATTACAGCCCACGCCACGCCGTCGATCGCCCAATTCGGCGAACCGCGTTACCCGGCCAATTTCACTCATTTCGACTATGCCAATCCGGACGCACCCGCCGACGGCACGCTGAACTTCGGCAACTACGGCGAACTGCAAAGCTACGATTCGCTGAATCCATTCCTGCTGCGTGGTGCGCCGGCCCCGGACCTCCGCAACCTGATGTTCGACACGCTGATGCAGCGCAGCTGGGACGAACCCGCTTCAGAATACCCGTTGATCGCGGACGATGTCGAAGTACAAGCGGACCTCACTTCTGCGACCTTCCACATTAATCCCTCGGCGCGCTTCTCCAACGGTGACCGTATCACCGCATCCGACGTCAAATATTCGTTCGATACACTCACGAGCCCGCAAGCCTCGCCGCTCTTTAACTCTGAGTTCTCGGTCATCAAAAGCGCAACCGTGATCGAGCCGTCGACGATCCGTTTCGACTTTAAACGCCCGGAACGCGACGCGCCGCTAATCGCGGGCGACCTGCCAGTGTTCTCGCCGAAGTGGGGGATGCGGCCCGACGGCACGCGGCCGCCGTTCGAACAGATCGCCAATGTGCCGCCGATCGCGAGCGGGCCCTATCTGATCGAACGACGCAAGGACGACAAGGACATCACGTACCGGCGCAACCCTACCTACTGGGCTGCGGATTTGCCTTCGCGGCGCGGCATGTTTCGCTTCGAGCGCATCTCGTTCCAGCTCTTTTTCGACAACTTCGGACTGCTCGAAGCATTCAAGGCCGGCAATCTCGACGCCAATATCGAGGGCAGTGCGACGATATGGGCGCGCCGGTACGTAGGCACGAATTTTCGCAATGGTCTGCTGCAGAAAGGTACGTTTCCCAACGGGCCAGCGTATATGCGGGGCCTTCTCATGAATCTGCGCAGGCCGATGTTTCAGGACATGAGAGTGCGCCACGCACTCACACTCGCATTCGATTATGACTGGATGAACCGGATGATGTTCTACGACCAGTACCAGCGGTCGACCAGCTATTTCGATCCGGATTCGTTTGGCGCCACCGGCATGCCTGGCCGGAAGGAGCTGGCGCTGCTCGAATCCTATCGGGCGAGCCTGCCGACCGAGGTGTTCGGCCCGATGCTGAAGCAACCGACGACGCTGCCGCCGGACTCGTTACGTGCCAATCTGCGCGAGGCACGCGACCTGTTGGGCCAGGCGGGATGGCACTACCGCGATGGCGCGTTACGTGACGCGAACGGCACGCCAATGAGCATCGAGGTGCTCGATGACCAACCCGGCATGGACCGCTTGCTGCTGCCGTATATGCAGGCGCTAAACACGTTGGGCATCGAGGCACATCTGCGCGAGGTCGATAGTGCGTTGTATCAGCAACGGCTCGACAGTTTCGACTTCGACATGACCACTGGGGGCTATCTGCCGGTCACCGTGCCAGGCGTCGAATTGCTGCGCCGCTTCGGCAGTGCGGCCGCCTCGGAAGTGGGATCGGAAAACACAGTGGGTGTGCATTCCGAAGTGGTCGATGCACTGATTCACGCCGCATTAAGCGCGAATACGCTCGACGATCTCGAAGCGGCCACCCGGGCGCTCGACCGCGTGCTGGTCAATTCGTATTACCTGGTCCCGGAGTTCTACGCGCCAAATTCGCGCATCGCCTACAAGGCGACGCTCGCTTATCCGTCCACCTTGCCGAAGTCCTATCATGACGCGGACAGGGTCATCGATTACTGGTATGTCAAACCGCATGGGGTTGCAACGGTAGGGCACAGTTGACGACCGCCGCCGTTCATGTCGTGGCAACCTCCAATCTCAGCACGCGATAGCGCCGATTATCCGGACCGTTTGGCGTTGCCGTTGTAATAGGTTAAATCGTCGCTGGTCAGCAGTTTTTCCATGTAGGGGCCATGCCGCATCAATGGAACCGCCTGCAGGCATTCCTTTTTCCCCCGCAACCGATCTGCTGGCGTGAGATCCGGGTGGCTTGTGGCCGCTGGCGCGTCTTCGGCGCTAGGCCAATGTTGGCAGAACAGACTGAGCGGCTCGCAAGCGTGCCGAAAGCGAGGGTGAACCGGCTCGCGCTCAGACATGTTCACGATGCCCCGTGTCCCGAAGCGATCGACCACCGCGGCATACAGGACCTTTTCCAGAAGGTCCTCGTCTTTCACGCGTATCCCGGACAGCACGTCCAGAAATTCGGGTGTCGCTTTGGCGATAAAAAACTGCGTGGAGAGCGACTTTTTCTCGCGAATGCCATAGCTCGAACCGAACGGCCTGAGGACGCTTGCAAGCCGGGCGCGTAGCCGCCTTCCCAGCGACGGCGAGCGTTTCCACGCCGGCACGCAATCCTTGCTCCACGACGAGGCGGCGATAACCGCACGGGGATTCTCCGCGAGCTGCTCCAGATATCGCAGGATGACGTTCTGGTTGAAGATCCAGGTGTCCGCTTCGAGATGAATCACATACTCCGCCTGGAAGCGGGCGGCCGCTGCATTGATGGATGCAACCAGCAGGTCGAGGGCGCCGGCGGTAAGCGGACGAGGTTCGCGTTTCACCAGCACGTCTTCGATATAGCGCGTGTAGCCCGCATCGGAACAGGCGTGGACGACGGGCCATTTGCGGGGCCAATTCA
>JBEKNG010000573.1:0-4324 GCA_049523075.1 Paraburkholderia sp. | reverse complement strand
ACCAGCCAGCCGATCACGCCGACATCTGCCCACGTAGGCGTCGGATAATTGAAAATGCTCGAATATTTGGCTTTCCCTGCGTGCAGGGCGTCGATCAGCTGATCGCGCGATACGGCGAGGGTTTCTGCCGCGCTATATAGATAGAGACCGTGGCCCGCTTCATCCTGTACTTTGGCGAGCAGGATCGCTTTGCGCTTGAGGCTCGGCGCGCGCGTGATCCAGTTGCCTTCGGGCAGCATCCCCACGACTTCCGAATGCGCGTGCTGCGAGATCTGCCGCACGAGCGTCTTGCGATAGGCGTCGGGCATCCAGTCCTGCGGCTCGATTTTGCCGTCGGCGACCATGACCGCGTCGAAACGCGCCTGTTCAGGCGAATTGGCGGCCGCATCGACCGGGGCGACGTTGCCGGGAATGTCGAGGGATTGCGTATACATGGCGAACGCTCTCGTCCGAAGTTGTCTGTGACCGGCAGTATAAATCAACCGACCGGTCGGTTAATGATTTTTTTGAGAATGATTTTGGGGTAGGTTCGGACGTCTGACATGGGTTACGGTGGAGGGCGGCGGCGCGCCGCGCCGGTGTAGCTTAAGGGGGGCAGGACAGAGATGGCGGAGCGGATCTATTTGCGGCATCCGGTGCGGGACGAGACGGTCGAGGTGAAAGCCGGGTTTAGTTGGCCGGCCTTCCTGCTGGGTTTCGTCTGGGCATTGATGAAGAGGATGTGGCTTGTCGCACTGTTGATGCTGGCGGCGGACCTGGCGATTGGGCTGATTGGCTTTGCGGGTGTGACGGCTGATGTGGTCAGCCTCGTACTTAGTATCGTGTTCGCGATTTACTGCGGCATGAGAGGCAATCAGTGGTATCGCCGTGACCTCGAACGCAAGGGCTACGTGGCTTTGCCGCAGACCTGAAAAGGGCGGCGATGTTGGGCGTGTTTCGGAGCGAAATGCACGCGGGAGGCTTCGCGATCTCGGGCGTTGCCGCCCCTGGCCTGTCGCAGAACCTATAAAATCGCAAATTGGCTGCGATTTTGCGCCCCCAGCATCCCCGGTACCCATGTTACGTTTAAGCGAAATTAAACTCCCGCTCGATCACCCCGAGAGCGCTCTCGAAGCCGCGATTCTCGCGCGCGTGGCCGAGCTCGGCGTGCCAGCCGACGGCCTTGTCCGCTACACCGTGTTCCGCCGCGCGCATGATGCGCGCAAGCGCGCCGATATCAAGCTGACCTACATCATCGATGTCGAGGTAAAGGACGAAGCGGCAGCTCTGCAGCGCCTCGCGGGTGTGCCGCATTGCGCAGTGACGCCTGACATGGAGTATCGCTTTGTCACGAAGGCGCCTGAGCATCTGGCTGGGCCGCGTCCGGTTGTGATCGGCATGGGCCCGTGCGGGCTGTTTGCTGGACTGATCCTCGCGCAGATGGGTTTCCGCCCCATTATTCTGGAGCGCGGCAAGGCCGTACGCGAGCGCACCAAGGACACTTTTGGCCTGTGGCGCAAATCGGTGCTCAACCCGGAATCCAACGTGCAGTTCGGCGAAGGCGGCGCAGGGACCTTTTCCGACGGCAAGCTGTACAGCCAGATCAAGGACCCGCATCACTACGGCCGAAAGGTGCTCGACGAGTTCGTCAAGGCGGGCGCGCCGGAAGACATCCTTTATCTGAGCCGGCCGCACATCGGCACGTTTCGCCTCGTCAGTATGGTCGAGAAGATGCGCGCCACCATTCACGAACTCGGCGGTGAAGTGCGGTTCGAGACGCGCGTCGAGGACATTGAGATCGAACAGGGCAAGGTGCGCGCGTTGCAGTTGTCCAGTGGTGAGACGCTGCCGTGCGATCACGTGGTGCTGGCTGTCGGACACAGCGCGCGCGATACCTTCGAAATGCTGCATAAGCGCGGTGTCTACATTGAAGCGAAGCCGTTTTCGCTCGGTTTCCGGATCGAGCATCCGCAGGGGCTGATCGACAGAAGCCGCTTTGGCAAATTTGCTGGTCACAAGCAACTCGGCGCCGCAGACTACAAGGTGGTACATCACTGCAGCAATGGACGCGCGGTGTATAGCTTCTGCATGTGCCCGGGCGGTACCGTGGTCGCGGCGACGTCGGAACCGGGACGCGTGGTGACCAATGGCATGAGTCAGTACTCGCGGGCCGAGCGCAACGCGAACGCCGGCATTGTCGTGGGGATCACGCCGGACGATTACCCGGGCGGACCGCTCGCCGGCATTGCATTCCAGCGTAAATGGGAAGAGCGCGCGTTCGAACTGGGCGGCCGAAACTATTGCGCGCCGGGCCAGCGGGTGGGCGACTTCATTGCCAGGCGGCCATCTACTTCGCTCGGGTCAGTGGTGCCATCCTACAAGCCCGGTGTGACGCCCACCGACCTCAGCACGGCGTTGCCTGACTACGTGATCGAGGCGATTCGCGAAGCGCTGCCGCAACTGGACAAGAAGATCGCGGGTTTCGCGATGGACGACGCGGTCCTGACCGGGGTTGAGACGCGCACGTCGTCGCCGATTCGGATTCGCCGCAAGGACGACTATCAGAGCATGAACGTCGTGGGCCTTTATCCGGCGGGCGAGGGCGCGGGTTACGCCGGCGGCATCTATTCTGCTGCCATTGACGGCATCGAAGTAGCGCAAGCGTTGGCCCTGAGCATGACGTCGGGGCGCGCTGACTGAGGGTGCAGGACCGTGGAGGGCTTTAGATCCAGGCCTGCGGGCATCTGTCACCCGCTGCGATCGATCGGGCACAATGGGCGCTTTGCCTCCAGCCCATTTCCCGAATGACCCTTCGTACTCTGGCCGCTGCGTGCGGCGCCGTCCTTTTTGCCCAATTCGCAGTTTCGCCGGCCGCCATTGCCGCCGATGCGCCTTCGCGCTGGGTTGCGACGTGGGCCACTGCGCTTCAGTCCATTCCACAGCAGGGCAATTTGCCGGCTCTGTACCGCGCACCGGAGGTTGCGGGTCGCACGGTTCGGCAAATCGTCTATCCGACGCTGTCCGGCAACACCGTGCGGGTCCACCTCAGCAACGAATACGGCAAAACGCCGCTCGTCGTCCAGGCGTTGCGCATTGCGCGCTCCGGGGGCGGCGCCGCGCAAAGCAACGGCGGAGTTGCCGTGACGTTTGGTGGCAAGGAAGCGGTGACGGTTCCGCCCGGCGGCGAACTGGATAGCGACGCGGTCACGCTCGAGATTGTCGCCGGGGCGCCGTATGCCATCAGTTCTTATATGGGGGCGGAGCAACGTCTCGTGGCGTGGCACCGCGTGTCGAACCAGGTCAATTACGTTTCGCTACCTGGAAATCACACCGACGACGCTATGTCCGGGGCCTTTCATCAGCGCTTCACGCAGTTTGCGTGGGTGACGGGCCTTTCGGTGGAGGCGCCGTCTGCGGCCGCCGTCGCTGCGATCGGCGACTCGATCACCGATGGTATGCGCTCGAGCCTGAACGAGAATCACCGTTGGCCGGACGCCTTCGCCCGCCGGCTCGCGCGGGAGGGCGACCGGTCGACTGCGGTCGTCAATCTGGGCATTAGCGGGAACCGTCTGCTTAACGATTCTCCCTGTTACGGCGATGCGGTGGTTAAGCGTTTCGGCCGGGACGTCCTCGAGCGCCCCGGGGTGAAGACGGCGATCTTGCTGATCGGCATCAACGACATCAATTTCTCTTCTATGCCGCCGCGCGCGGGGCTGGATTGTGATTACCCGCATACGTCCGTGACGGCGGCGGACCTGATCGCAGGCTACCAGCGCGTGATTGCCGAGGCTCACCGCCATGGCGTCCGCATATTCGGCGCGACGCTCACGCCGGCCTCGTTGTCGCCGCAACGTGAAAGCATCCGGCTGGCGGTTAATCAGTGGATCCGCACGACCCGAGCGCTCGACGGAGTGGTCGATTTCGACGCGGTGCTGCGCGATCCGGCGCAACCCGATCGTCTACGGCGCGGATACGACAGCGGCGACAACATTCACCCAAGCGACGCCGGATATGCGGCAATGGCTGAGGCGATTCCGCTTGATGCTGTAGTAAATTCGACTCGGAAGTGACTCGCCAAAAAAACATTTCGGTCAAACCCTTGTCATATAGCTGATGTTCGCCTACTATTCGCCTCCTCGTTTGCGAACGAGCGCCGCTGCGGGAACCAGCGGCCGTAGCGTCAACAAGGTTTTAAGCGAAAGCAAAAAAATGTTGTTGACGAGACGAAAAAGATTCTTCATAATCTCGTTTCTCTGCTGCTGATGCAGCGACGCAGAACGAAGCGGTGCCGGGTAGTTGTGATGGTGACAATGCGCGGTGCGGGTTCGGTGGTGAATGCGTAATC
>JBEKNG010000572.1:0-4325 GCA_049523075.1 Paraburkholderia sp. | reverse complement strand
CTCGCCACGGCGTTGCCCGGCCAGGGTGTCAATGTGCTTGATCCGCAGGCAACTGTGCCAACGGTGCCTGCTTCCTCCAATGTCGTGCTGCAGACCTTCGCGAACGCGCAGGCGACCCTTAGCCGGCTTCTGCGACGACCCCAGACGCAGTCCGGCACGCTCGAGCCGGAAGCCAAACCGGACGTGGTCGCGTTGCACGTCGCATCGCACGTTGTCCCAACGCTCGGCCAGTTCGGCAAGGTGCCACGTGTCGTGCATTTTCACGGCTCCTGGGTCGACGAACATCGCAGCGAGCGCGGGGCCGCTTTATTGGCTCCATTGCGCCACGGCCTGGAGCGGATGGTGTATCGCGGGGGCGCCCGTCTTATCGTTCTGTCGCAAGCGTCTGGCAATGTCCTGCAAGCGCGCTACCGGGTGCCGGAAGAACACATTCGGGTAGTGCCCGGTTGTGTCGATGCATCGCGTTTTGCGGTGCCTTTCAACCGAAGGCAGGTGCGCAAGCGCCTGGGGATACCGCACGACCGGGCGGTTCTGTTGTGCGTGCGGCCGCTCTTGCCGGGTCTCGGTCTTGAAGACCTGATCGATGCGATGCTTCTCGTCAAGCTGGCGGTGCCCGATGTGCTACTGATCCTTGCCGGCGCGGGGCCGGAGCAAGAAAGGCTTTACGGACGCATCTTCGCGCGTGGCCTCATGGACCAGGTGCGTCTCGCAGGCCTCGTTACGGAGGATACGCTACCGCTGTTTTATCGCGCCGCCGATGCGACGATCGTGCCGACCGCCAACATGAAGGATTGCGGGCTGACAGCCCTCGAATCGCTCGCTACCGGCACGCCGGTGCTGGTAATGGACGCCGGTGGCGCGGCAGAAGCCGTGGCGCGACTATCGGACGATCTGGTGCTGCCATCGGGCGACTTCCGTGCGCTCGGTAGCGGCATCGCCGATGCACTGCTCGGCGTGCGCATGATGCCGAGCGGCGATCAGTGCCGCCGTTACGCACGCAAGCATTTTGACCAATCGGTGGTCGCATCGCAGATCGCCGGGGTCTATCGGGATGCGATAGAGACGTGTTGAGCGGCGCTCACGCTGCGCTGTCGCGCAAACGAAGCAGCGCGTCGTGGATCCGCTCCACCACCTCCGGCCAGCCGTCGCCGTTTTGTCGGAACAGGCGCGCGGAGGGGTACCACGGACTGTCCTCACGAACAAAGAGCCACCTCCAGTCGCCATACCTGGGCAACATGAGCCACACGGGCTTGCCCATCGCGCCAGCCAGATTGGCGATCGACGTATCCACGCTGATCAGCAGATCGAGCGCATCGACTGCGTTCGCCGTGTCGCTGAAGGTATGCAGCCCCGGCCCCAGATCATGGACATTCGCGAAGCGTGCCGCGTATTCGGTGGCCTGTTCTTCCCCTTGCCCCTTTTGCAATACGTAGAATTCCACGTCGTCGAGCGCAAACAGGCTTTCAAGGATCGCAAGCGAAGGCAGGGAACGACTTCTGTCATTTTCGTGCGTCGGTGCGCCCTTGAAGACCACACCAACCTTCAGCGCGCCCCGATTACCCGGCATAACGAACGATGAACCCTCGCCGGGCGCTCTTACGTAGGGAACGACGTTTGGCAAACGATCGATATCCAGCGACAACCACGCAGGGATATCGTGCGGATACACCCAATAGTCGTGTGGTGCCAATGTGTGCGCCTCATCAACGGAGCAGATTGTTGCGGCCGCTGTGGACTTCCTGAAGAGGTCAACGAGCGGCGCCTGACACACGACGGAAACCTGAGCCGCGCCAGATTGCTCGCGCAGGATCCGCGCGAAGCGCAGGAAGAAAATCTCGTCGCCGAGACCAAACTCGCTCCAGATAACGATGGACCTGTGCTGAAGCGATTCGCCCTTCCAGGCCGCGCAGTCAGGCGGCTGCGCTGTGGTCCGTTGCTGCCATGGGATCACGGACCACAAGGCCTCCCTCTGCTGGAAACCCTCATTCAGCTTTCCCAGTGCAATCAGACCCAACGCCTTATACATTCGGGGCAGATACTCGTTCGGAAGTCTGCGGACGCACGCGGCCCATAACGCCTCGAGCGCGTCGGTACGATTCCAGCGCAGCAGTTCGTGGTTCGCACGATGATACGTTTCGAATCGGTAGGGATAGAGCGCCAGTGCATCTTCACAGCGTGCAACGGCCTCCGATGCGCTGCCTGCCAGCTGGATAGCTTCCAGCATCGTAGCCAGGGATGGCGCTGGACGCTTGCGCAGCACGACCTCGATGGCACACTCGGCCGCGCCGTGAAGGGTCTGATCGAGGTGAGGCTGCTCTTCATCGTAATGCTCACGAATCAGGGCAATACGTTCGCACGACGCTATCCGGGCGGCATCGGATACGAGGTCTAGCACATTGAAGGACGCCGGCATGGCCCGATACGGCTTGTGTATCGTGAAGCTCACCTCGTGTTCAGCGTTGAACTGGCTCGGCCACACACCCTTCTCGTATAGATCCTCATCTGGCACGGTCAGAACCAGATAGCCACCCGGCTTGATGATCTCCAGCCACCTGGCCAATGCCTGCGCGGGATTGGAAAGGTGCTCAAGGCAATCGCTGGCGTGAACAAAGTCGAATGCCTCCGCGGGCACGCCGTTCATGTGGATAGCGTCGCCATGTTCCTTGTCCCAGGCGAGTACGCGCCGAACCTTGGGGAACAGATGGGTATACGCGGACAGTGGATCGGATCCCGCTCCGATATCGATGCCGACGCCAGAAAAATAGCTTTGCAGGAACGCGGGATCCCGCGCGCGCCGCAGCGCCGACTTGTATGTTTGCTTCATGGGTTGGTGCTGGAATTGATTCCGGGACGGCCCGGACAATCAGATAATTCGGCGTATTAAACGTGCAATGATAATTCGTGCGGCACGCCAGCTTTCTCAGAATTGATCGCACTTCGTTCGACGGCTTTTCTATCGAGATTTGATCCGCGCTCTCCATTTCTTAAGGAAGACTTAAATATTCACATCTGTGATGGTTGATGTGTCTTCATTCTTCCCAGAAGCATTTATTTCCGCCGTTACGTTTTGTCACCAGAACAACGTCAACTCCTGTGATCCGGCTAGCGTTAAACCGGCAGCGCTGAACCTTTTCAGCCGCGACATCAGGAGTCAAACCATGAAGACGATTTTCGCTGCTCTCGCTTCCGCCCTGCTCGTTTCGACAGCTTTCGCACAAACTGCCGCTCCGGTGAGGTCAGGCGATCAACAAACTCAAGCGGCTGGCCAGGCAAACCTCAAGGCCGGCGGCGCAACGTCCGCTGATGCAGCGAAAGTCGACACTTCGGCGAGGCAAGCCAACACGGGTACCGAGAAGTCCGAAGCGAAGGTTCACGCGAAAAAGACCGGCGCCGCTCGCACGCAAAAAACTCAGGCGCACAAGGTCAGCGAGAAGAACCACGCTGCCGTTGCTAGCACCGAAAAGACAAAGGCCACGGGGGATAGCAGCAAAGAGGCCAGCACTGCGCCGGTCAAAACCGACGGCGCCAAGGCCGACGCCACCAAGACCAATTAAGGCGATCGGTCGTCGACATAATCCGGCCACTACGTCGTCATAGTCGAAGCCGAATATGCCGTTGGGGAGGGGCGAGTCTGCGGACTCGCCTTTTTTTGCTTTAACGACAGGACCTATGCCGACGAATGCTGATTCGCGTCCGGATCGGCCAACGCCGCGAGTTTCTTCGCGTCGACGATTTCGATTTCCGCATAGCGCAGTTGCAGCACACCCTGTGATTCGAACTGCTTAAGAATATGATTGATGGTTTGTCGCGACAACGCCAGCATCATCGCGAGATCTTCTTGCGGCACCTTCAGCACACGCCGCAGAACGCCTGGCTCGCCGTAGCCGCCCGCCATCAGCAGCAAGCGGCGCGCGATGCGCTGCGCCGCCGGCAACAATGCCGCTTCCTCGATCGCGTCGAACGCGAGACGCAGCTTTTGCGTCAACAGTAAGCCGAAACAATGCCAGTACTGCGGCGAGTGATCAAGCAGCGCGGCCAGCTCTGCACGTGGAAGATGAAACAGGATGGCGGCGCGCTCGGCATACGCATCGTGCGTGCGCGCAAGGCCGTCGAACAGGGCGATCTCGCCGAACCAGTTGACCGGCTCGATCACCGCGAGCAGCGCCTCCTTGCCGGCAGAACTCGCCGCGCCGATGCGCACGAGGCCGTCCAGTATGCAATAGATGCCGTCGTCGGGATCGCCCCGCATGAACAGGCGCTCGCCTGCACGGAAGCGCTGCACGCGGCCAAGCTGGAGCAGTTGCGCGCGCAACGTCTCGGGCGCG
>JBEKNG010000571.1:0-4336 GCA_049523075.1 Paraburkholderia sp. | reverse complement strand
CGGGCGATGCCACGCCGCCCGCATTGACGGTCGTATTCTGCTGCGCCGCGAGCACGCCACTATTCGTGAGCGTGCCGGACGTGTTTGCGTTGACGCTCTGCTGCGCGTAGGTCGTGCCGCTGTTGTCGATACCATCGTGTGCGGACAGCGCGAGGTTTCCACTCGCATTGGTCTGTCCGGCGAGGACGAGCTTGCCCTGCGTGGTCAGGATCAGGTCACCTGACTGCGCGGCCAGCACACCTTTGGTAGACACACCAACACCCTGTTCCGTCCCGACGAGAACGATCCTGTTCGCATACATACCACCAAGCTGACTCACATCGATGGAGACACCCAGCGGCGGACCATCGCCTGCAATCGGCGTTGCATTGAGCGTGTCATGACTGATGCGGTTCGCACCGGTCACGACGTTCAGGTTCTTCGCATAGATTGCGGCGTTCGCCTGCACCGCACGCGACAGCAGGTCAACCTGGTCGGTATCGCCTGCGTTCAGCCCCGCGCCCTGGATGCTGATGTTGCCCCCGGTCACGTTAAAGCCCGAGAGTGAACCGTCCGGCGCAAAGTTCGGGGTGCCCGTGGTCAGGATAGCTCTCGACGTGTTGATAAAGCCGCCACCGTTCACGGAAATCCCGCTTCCGTTCGCGATGACAACCTCCGCGCGCTGGCCCGCAACTTCCAGATGCCCGTTGATCTGGCTCGCTGCGCTACTGTTGACCTGATTGACGATGACGCGTGCGGCCTGCCCGGGGCCGAAGTTCGGATTGCCGTTAATCATGCCCGCCTGCTGCGTCTGCACGATGATGGGCGAGTTGTTCAGGATCGCGCCTTTCTGCTGCATGTCGAACTGGCCGTAGGTATTCATCGAGACGCCAGCGCCGGAGGGCCGGTTGATGTTGACCTGATCCAGTCCGTTCTGTGTCTGGATGACGGACGGGGCGTGCGCGCCGCCCGGAACCATCTGTGCGCTCGACAGCGACGGCAGCGCGCCAACGAGCGCGAGCGCGGCGAACGCAATCTGCCGCAACGAAAAAATCACACCCCGTGATTTTCTGCTGCGTACCGTGGTCTCTCCTGCCTGCTTGCCGCTTGCCGCGGCGGTTTCCTCGACGGCTACAAGCATTCCTCTCAGTCGGCTATACACCAGCCTGTATGTCTTCCGGTTCATTCTTCTGCGTCGTTTTACGGATTGGTAACGCCCCGTAAAATATCGAACATCACGTCGACAATTCGTCAACGTTTGTCAACGTGTGAACCGGCGCAACACATTTCGCAGAACCGTACTTTTCCTATAGAGGATCAACGGGATATCGCGTAGCCTGAGCGGGCAAAAAAAGCCCGCACTAGGCGGGCGGAACAACCAGGTCAACGAAGACTGTCAACGCAGGCCGGGGATAGACGGTTGAACGCCGGGTACTCTACACGCAACGGATTCCGAACTGACGCAGGACAAATCCGAGAAACGTTGACCTTCCCACAAAAGCGAAAGGGCGATCGAAGTCGCCCCAAAGCCAAAAAACTGCCCGCGTCGATGATAGGACCGAGTACGCCGACCAGACACTAGTGGCACGCGTCGGCGTCTTCGATCAAAGCGTAAGTCGCCTCAAACATCTGGCGGTCGCAGCATGCGAGATTGCCCTGTTCGTCAAAACACGATCCAGTCCCCCCGCTTCACGCGGCGCGTGCTGTAGAGTGTTCTGATCGTGCACCGGTTGAACGGCGACTCGTGGTTCGTTGCATCAATGTTACTGATCCAGTCATTCGCGCACGAGGCGCGCCCTTCGCTGATGGATTGCGAACGATTTTCCCCACAAAACACCTGCCGTGTCCCGATGATACGGACAACCGGAGGCCGTGTGCCAACAACCAAGTTGTTGAATTCAAACTGAACAGATGTTCGTGGACCTTACGCGACGCGCGATGAATTCTATCCACAGCTTTCGTTCATAAGCCTGTGGATAACCTTAAGGCAAACGCGCCAACTTATTGATGTAGCGGGGTTCTCTCCCGCTGCTCCGGGGGCGCCACACCCCTCGTTACAGATGGGAACCATGAGCGGCCCCGCTCACGGCCTTCGACTTCGCCAGCCGGCTCCTCACTTACCCGACACCACCAGCTTGAGCTTATTCGGCCCCGCCGTCGTCGCGGTGATCTGCGTGCGCTGGTCGCGCGCTCCGAGATAGAAATGCTGACGAGCGGGCGTATTCAGATCGTGGGTCGCCGCAGGCAAGCATGATGCAATATCCGCAGCGACTGACTGCAACGCGTCGGCACTAGACCCCGCGTCATGATGCGGCGTCCACAGGCACTGATAGCTGTCATGGCTCGCATTGCACTGCGCATCGTCGCCGTACGGTTGGGCAACTCCGTTCACTTCCGCCGGGCTCAAACTGGTAAAGCCGTCGGGCGCCGCAGCGACAATACGTTTCAGGGCCGCGCATGGGGACGGCGCGTCATCGGCGTTCGCGATGACGGGCGCGAAGGCGACCATCGCTGCCATGGCCATCGCAATGTGCAAAACTGGCTGTGTCGAGCGTTTCATGGGTACGACTCCTGAAGGGAGACCGGATGGGAGGCTGCGGATTCCGCGTAGCGGCGTTTCCCATGTCTGCCAGCACGATTCATGCCTTACGAGTCGGAAGCGCCATGCCGCGCGTCGCTCCACATCTGCCCCGTCAATCCTCCGCGCCCTCCCCGTCACCCACCGTCGGCGCAGCGCTTCGCGTGCGCAGCTTCTTGCGAATTTCCGAGTCGAGAATCAGCCTGCCGCGCAACTTGCCCTTCATGCGTTTCACGTAGCGCGGCGCCTCCGTCATATGCGTGACCATCAACTCACGCACCTTCTCGACATCGCGAGCGCGCGCCGCCTTCGTGATCGCCTTGTGAATCTTCACATTGGCCTCACCGAACCGTTGCTGTTCGGACTCCGGCGTATCGTTACGAAACTCGATCAACTGTCGGATCATCTCGTTGATCAACTCGCAACTAAAGCGCAAAAACGGATTCGGATTGGCGGCCGCCAGGATGTCATGGAAATTCACGTCCTCCTGGCGTTGCTTCAAGATTCCGCCAACACCGTGCCCCGAAGCCGGACGATCGCAACATGCGATGCTCGCCTCGAGCGCGGCAAAATCCTGCTCGGTCAGATGCGGCACCGCGCCCGCTGCGAGTTCCGGTTCGAGCAGCTTGCGCACGGTGTAGATGTCGTCGATCGTCACGTCCTTGAAGAACAGATAGTTCTGCAGCAACTGCAGCGTGCGATCCAGCGGCACCTCCACCACCATGCCGCCACCGTTCGGGCCCGTCGTCACTTTGATGAGACCTTGCACCTCCAGCGACTTAAGCGCTTCGCGAATCGTGCTCTTGCTCACGGAGTAGAGCGCCTGCAATTCGACCTCGCGCGGCAGACGGTCGCCCGGCTTCAGGTCCTTCTCGGTGATGAGCCGCTTGATCTCTTCGGCAACCAGATCAGGACGCTTCTGCTGCTTGATTTCGACCGCGACTCTGGCCTTCGCTCGGTCCATGACCATCGTTGATGCTCCTATTGGGAAAACCCTGGCCATCGGCGAGGCTGGAATTTTGCCTTATTGACACCCGAATTTATTGTACCTAGCATCGGGATCATTCTATTTATCATGATAAATAGTCTCCGTCAGCGTGGTCAAAAAAGACCACGCGGCCAGCCCGGTTTCGCTGTCGGTTGCATGCGTGTCTCTTTCTCCCAAGGAGCGTCATTTTGAATCGCCGAAATATGTTGAAGCTGGCCGCTCTGACGGCCGTCCCAGGAACGCTCGGCTCGCTGGTCGCGCGCAGCGCGTTTGCCCAGGGCGCGCCGCTTCAGTTCGCTTGCCCCGTACCGATGTCAGGCGCCTTTGCCGCCAACGGCAAGTACGCCGACCTCGGCATGAAGCTCGCCATCGAACAATACGGCAAGGTGCTCGGCCAACCGCTCTCGTACACTGTGCTCGATACGGAAGGCAAGCCCGCAACCGCCGTGCGCCGGGTGCAGGAAGTCGCTCAACAAAAGAATGTGCGCTATTTCGCAGGCGGCATTTTGTCATCAGAATCATTGGCGATGGCCAACGAAGTCGAGAAGGACGGCGGCGTCTTCATCACCACCGCGGGCGCCGATGAAATCACTGGTAAGGACTGCAACAGCGCGACCTTCCGCTGGTCGGTGCCGACCTTCGGTGCAATCGACCAGACCGTGCGTCCGCTGATCCAGATGTTGCCCAAGGCCAAGCGCTGGTACACCATCACGCCGCAATACGTGTTCGGCGACGGTTTGCTGTCAGCGGCGAAGGCGGTGTTCCAGGAAAAAGGCATCGAGCACGTGGGC
>JBEKNG010000570.1:0-4342 GCA_049523075.1 Paraburkholderia sp. | reverse complement strand
AGCGTCGCCTACGTGGTCGACCAGAATTCTGGCGAGTCGCTGTTCGACAAGAATTCGCGCGCCGTGGTGCCGATCGCTTCGATCACCAAGCTGATGACGGCAATGGTGGTGCTGGATTCGAAGGCGCCGCTCACCGAGCAGATCGAAGTCACGGACGAAGACCGCGACTACGTCAAGAACACCGGCTCGCGCCTCTCCGTCGGTTCGGTGCTCTCACGCGAAGACATGCTGCACATCGCGCTGATGGCGTCGGAAAACCGCGCCGCTGCAGCGCTGTCGCGTTACTTCCCGGGCGGCCGTCCGGCCTTCCTCGCGGCGATGAACGCCAAGGCGAAGCAACTCGGCATGACGGACACGCACTTCGAAAGCCCGTCGGGTTTGACGAGCGAGAATGTGTCGACCGCGCGCGACCTGGTGAAGATGGTCAACGCGGCGTATCAGTACCCGCTGATCCGTCAGTTCTCGACTGATCATAGCTACGAGGTGTACACCGGCAAGCGTTCGATCGCTTACAACAGCACGAACGCGCTGGTGCGCAACCCGACGTGGGACATCGGCCTGCAGAAGACGGGCTTCATCAACGAAGCGGGTGAATGCCTCGTGATGCAGGCAACAATCCACGGCCGTCCCATGATCGTGGTGCTGCTCGACTCGTCGGGCAAGTATTCGCGCTTTGCGGATGCGACGCGTCTGCGCACCTGGCTCGACAATGGTGGCGATACGCACATCACCAGTGCCGACGCCGGCGGACCGGGCACCTGAGCTCGCACGACGCTGCAGGATCGCTGCCTTCAGGTCCTTGTCAGCAGCGCCAACAAAAAGCCCCGCAGTCGCGGGGCTTTTTGCATCTGGCGCGCGCGTGGAAGGTGCGCTTCTACCGGCGGCCTTCAATCAGGCATGTTGATGATGCACCTTGGACGGCGACGTTTCGGGCTGATAGCCGAGCGATGCGGAGATCACCAGCGCCGTCTTGCTGAGCTGTCCCAGCCACGAGTCCTGCAGGCGGTCAGCCGGCGCCGACAACGACAGGCCTGCGACGAGCTTGCCGGTATCGTCGTAGATGCCGGCTGCAATGCAGCGCACGCCGAGTTCCAGTTCCTCGTTATCGCGGGCGGAAGATTGCTGGCGCACGTGCAACAACTCGCGTTCGAGCTTGGCGAGATCGGTGATGCTGTTCTGCGTGTGTCCCGACAGGCCCGTGCGAGTGGCGTAGGCACGCACCCGGGTCGATTCGTCCGCGGCCAGGAACAGCTTGCCCACCGAGGTCAGATGCAGCGGTGCCCGGCCGCCGATAGCCCGCACCACCTGCATGCCGGAGCGCTCCGAGTAAGCCCGCTCGATATATACGATCTCGTCGCCCTGGCGCACCGACAGATTCACGGTCTGGCCAGTCAGGCGGTGCAGCTCGCGCATCGGCGTCAATGCAGCATCGCGCACGGACAGGCGTGCCTTGACCAGATTGCCGAGCTCGAGCAGGCGCATTCCGAGACGATAGCTGCCCGGTTCCGAACGGTCGACCAGGCGGCAGGTCACCATGTCGTTCAGGATGCGGTGGGCGGTGGAGGGGTGCAGCTCGGTACGCAATGCGAGTTCCTTCAGGCTGACCGGGTCGGTATGCCCAGCCAGGGCGTCGAGCAGCCGCATCATTCGCTCGATCACCTGGATCGAAGTCTTGGGATCCGGGTTCGTATCGCTCATGGGAAGAAATCGGTTGGCGCGTCAAACAGCGGAGAACTGATTGTATATCGTAATGTGAAAAAAGCGAACGCCGTTCGAGGCGGCCTTCGAATTCGCCGCCGCACCTAGCGCACGGCTTCGGCGTTGGTATTGTTCGGCAAACAGCGGATAATCAGGGACGTTTTCCCGGAGGAGCGCCCATGCGAGTCGGATTGTTCGTTACCTGCCTGATTGACCTGATGCGTCCCGAAATAGGCTTTTCGGTCATCAAGCTGATCGAGCAGGCAGGCTTCGAAGTCGTCGTGCCGCCGGCGCAAACCTGCTGCGGGCAACCCGCCTACAACTCCGGCGAGCGCGGCCTTGCGCGCGATCTGGCCGAGAAGACCCTGCGGGAGTTCGAGCAGTTCGATTACATCGTGGTGCCGTCGGGTTCGTGCGGCGGCATGATCCGCGCGCACTACGGCGATCTGTTCGGCGACGATCCGGACCTGATGAGCCGCTTCGGCCGGCTGCGCCCCAAGGTGTTCGAGCTGACCGAGTTCCTCTTGAACGTCGCCAAAGTGGAGCTGGTGCCGGGCGAGTTCGCGGGACCTGTCACCTATCATGATTCCTGTTCCGGGTTGCGTGAGTTGGGTGTCAAAACGCAACCACGCGCGCTGCTCGCGCAGGCTGGAGTGGCCGTCACTGAAATGAAGGATTGCGAACACTGCTGCGGCTTCGGTGGCACCTTTGCGGTGAAGTACGGCGATATTTCAACCGCGATCGTCGACGAGAAATGCGCGAACATCGGCGCCAGCGGCGCGGGCACCGTGGTGCTCGGCGACCTCGGCTGCATGCTCAATATTGAAGGCCGTTTGCGCCGCAAAGGCGACACCGCGACGCGCGTGCTGCATATCGCGCAGATACTGGCCGGCGACGCATAAAGGCGTGATTCCCGACAGGGTGGAAGGCATCAGCCAGGGCGTTGCTGTCGCACGCAGTGCCGTCATTCATTGAATCCGGAAGCGAATCCCAAAGGCCGCCATGCAAGTTCAAACGATGCAGTTCAAGGCCCGAGCGGGCCAGAAGCTCGCTGATCAGCGCCTGCAGCAGAACCTCACCAAACTGTCGACCAAGTTTGTCTCGGCGCGGGCGGCCGCGCTCACCGCGATCGATTTCGCCGCGACCCGCGCCGCGCTCAAGGAGCGCCGCGATCGCGCGCTTGAGAACCTTGATGTCTGGCTTGAGACCTTCGAGCGCGAGGCGACCCGGCGCGGCATCACGGTCCTGTATGCGGAGACGACCCAGGAAGCGGCCAGGCTCGTTGCGGATATTGCCCGCCGGCACGACGTGAAGAAGGTGATCAAAACCAAGTCGATGGTCACCGAGGAAATGCGCCTGAACGAAGTGCTTGGCCAGATGGGCGTGCAGTCGATTGAGACCGATCTCGGTGAGTACATCCTGCAGATCAACGACAACGAACCGCCGAGCCATATCATCGCGCCGGTGGTCCACAAGGATAAGGACGAGATCGCCGACCTGTTCGCCAAAACGCACCAGCGGCCGAGATTGACTGAGATTCCCGAGATGACGCGCGAGGCCCGCGAAGTCCTGCGCCCGCATTTCATGACAGCGGACATGGGCGTGACGGGCGGCAACTTTCTGGTGGCGCAGACCGGGTCCGTTGCGCTCGTGACCAACGAGGGTAACGAAGGCATGTGCACAGTGATGCCGCGCGTGCATGTCGCGGTCACGGGCATCGAAAAAATCCTGCCGACGCTCGAGGACCTGGCCACCGCGATGCGGCTGCTGCCACGCTCTGCTACCGGCCAGGCGACCTCGAACTATTTTTCGCTGCTGACGGGGCCGCGCGGGCCGGGCGATCAGGACGGCCCGGAGCATATGTATGTGGTGCTCGTCGACGGCGGGCGCACCGGGCTGATCGGCGGGGACTTTCAGGAGATGTTGCGCTGTATCCGTTGCGGGGCCTGCATGAATCACTGTCCGGTGTATCAGAAGGTTGGTGGTCATGCCTATGGCTGGGTGTATCCCGGGCCGATGGGATCGGTGCTCACGCCGAGTTACGTGGGGCTCGACAAAGCGCTCGATCTGCCGCAAGCCGCCACCCTGTGCGGCGAATGCAACAGCGTCTGTCCGGTCGGTATTCCGCTCTCGGATCTGCTGCGCAAGCTGCGCGAGAAGCAGGTGGAGCGGCACCTGCGGCCGTGGCGGGAGCGTGCGGGGCTGGCGGTCTGGGGCTTTCTCGCGTTGCATCCAGACGTTTACGCGCTCTTCACGAAGCTGGCGGTGCGGGTGCTCGAAAGAATGGGCGGACGCCGCCGCGCGATTGCGCGTCTGCCGCTCGCCGCGGGATGGACCAACACCCGGGATATGCCGGCGCCGGTTGGCCGCACGTTCAGGGAGTTATACGCGGCGCAGCGCAGTCATCTCGGATAGTGCGCGCGGTTCTGCCGCAGAGGCCCGAGCGACGGGTAAGTCCGGCAGTGGCCTTTGGCAAGACCTGACGACCGCGCGCAGGGCCAATCCGGATGTCCGATCTGAGCGGCCAGGTTCAAGCGGTTCGCTTTGGATCAATGCTGATTGGAGTACTGGCCGTAGCCATTGCCGGCCGCACGGTTGTTTCCATCACCTGAGCCGCCACCGTTGTTGCCGCCGCGCTGTCCGC